>NZ_JBFUKT010000125.1:0-9839 GCF_056400705.1 Paenisporosarcina sp. P5_A11 | reverse complement strand
GAGAAAGAGGAGGAACAAAGAGTTCGAGGAACCAAGGGGGCGAGTCTCGGAGCGTATTCCATACGCGAGAAACGAGAAGCCCGCAGGTGACGAAGAAATCTGCCGTTCATCGTCTTTCGCAGCCCGAATACGGAAGTTAAGCTCGTGCGCCGATGGTAGTTGGGGGTYTCCCCCTGCAAGAGTAKGACGTCGCTAGGCAATTAAGAAGCCGGTAYCGAAAGGTACTGGTTTTTTTKTGTTCATTTTTTCAATTGAGTCGAAKGTGTGCGAGAAAGAGGAGGAACAAAGAGTTCGAGGAAMCAAGGGGAAGAGACTCGGAGCGTAAACAATACGCGAGACTCGAAGATCCTTACATGTCATTATAGAATTTAGAATATATACTTCTCTAGAAGTCGAACTAGGCAATGATCCTACTTCGCAAATTCAACACTATTAAAATAAGCCTTGCAGACCCAGGGGACCTGCAAGGCTTACTCTTATTGAATGTAAGGGGATGCTATATAACCGTATACAGGCTTGCCATTTTTCATGAATTTGGCTGGATACCAACCAAAAGTATTTTTAGAATTCTTGTTAATGTCATACACAAGTCCACCAACGAGAGATATAGTATCTAAATCAGATGTTGGTATAAGAGTAGAACTTGTACTTGGTTTTGAACGAAGACCAGAACCGGAATACTGAACTGGACTTCCAACTTCACGAATTTCTTTTGATACAATTCTGTCAGATCCTAAAATAGGGAAATGCTCTTTTTTAAATACGATATTCCAGTTTGTATCTTCACCATAATGAAAATCATCCGCTGTCATAACCATCGAATAAATGTTGGTTAAGAAATAGGTGTTACTGAAGGAACGGAAAACCTTTTCTTGATAAGCATTAACGTTTCGTTCACCAGTAGCTTTAATAATTGGACTATTGACGGCTTTGGTTCCATTATACGCCATTACTGCAAAGTACCAACTTTCTAACTCCTCAGGTTTCTTTTCGGCAACTGAGGGCAAATTTGTTCGTTTAAAGTTTTTGATTAAGATATCTACTCCTACAGATATGTTATAAGTAAGATCATATTTCAGGCGATTTACATCATACCCGGCAGTATTTGTAACTTGCATAAGCCCGATGCCACCATCTTCGGTAATGACTGGTTCACCGTTTGCATCGAATTGTTTCCATGCCCCGTTTTCCACTATTGCCACTGCCTTCACAATTTCAGGTGGAATCGGAAAATCTGCAGTAAGCGCGCTTCTAGTCAATAAACAGTTAACTGTTTGTAGGTCTGGGTTAGTACGGCTATCAGAATCGTAACCGCAAGTTTCAACAGATAATTTGAATTGATCGTTCAATGCCCGTGCAAGAAATGCTGAAAACTGATTCCGTTTTAGCAATACATCTGGACGGAATTCACTATCATTATAACCAACTGTAACTCCGTCAGCTAAAATCTTACGAATGGACGAATAAGAAGATTTACTGATTGGTACATCAGTAAATGAAATGACTTCTTCGTCAGTCAATTTAAAGGCCTTGGCAATGAAAATTGCCATCTCACCTCGTGTAACCGTTTTTTTTGGCATAAATTTCCCATCGTGATATCCAGAAAGGATACCAGCACTAGCTGCAGACTGGATTGCACCAGAGGCAAAGTAGTCACTCTTTACATCAGGGAATTCAGTATCACGAGGAGTTGTATCCAAATCCAGAGCTCTCGCAATCATCAAAGCAGCAGCTCCACGTGTAACCGTATCGGTCGGTCCAAAACGACCATCTGTATATCCCGAAATAATGTCATCTTCATACAAATACATTATCTCTTCATAAAATGAGTCACCAGGTTTCACGTCCGTAAATCCCGCAGCATTCGCTTGTCCAACATTTCCTACCAAAATCAAAACAAACGAAAATAGTAAAATATAAAACTTCTTCATTCGCATTCACTCCCTTTATCTATATAATACCAAAAAAGGGAATATAAAAATACCAATACTAATAGAGGATCACCCATCCAAATGCATTTAAAACATGAAATCCTAATATATATATAGGACTTTCAATACACCTCATTTATTAGAATATTATTCTTAAATAAATGATAAGATGGTGAAGAGGTGATAGTATTGGATACACTCAATTTAATTGGGCTGTTGTGGTAAGTCTCACTTGTTGTTTCACTCTTTACGTTTTTATCGGGGTTATTTAATCGATCTTGGGTATCATGTTTATTTGTTTCATACCTTTTTTACCTGTTGCTTATTATTTCAATGGAGCCGAAAATCACTGGAGACTTATAGCTTTCATGCCCATAGTGTTGCTTATTATTACGTTCTTTTGGAGAACGACTTCAAATAGCCGAGTAAACAAGCGCTAATCAGCAATGCAACACATCAAATATCTGAGCTACTTCATGGAGTGATTTCACCGTCTAATAAGTTCCAAAATCCACTGCCGTAAATAGTATGATTAATCGAATCTAAACTTTTTAAAAACCTTTAAAACTATTTTGCAAAAAACTATTGTAATTATTTCATACATTGGTATAATAAATCTTGTCGGTAAATATTAAATATTATGGTTCCGTGGTGTAGCGGTTAACATGCCTGCCTGTCACGCAGGAGATCGCGGGTTCGATTCCCGTCGGGACCGCCATTTTATTTTAAAATTATCAATCCACAAAGAAAGTAACCTTTCTATGTGGGTTTTTTTGTTATATTAATAGAATGTATAACACATTACTCAACTTCCTCCATTACGAGAGCAAGTTGTGTTTTTCTGCAATTAAGTGAATAATTGAGTTGGATTCGATACACTAGAGAAAACATGTGTGAGGTAAATAAAAACATGACATATATTAAACAAGTCACATCGCTTGAAGAAACAGAGCAATTTGGTCAACGTTTAGGAGAACTTGTTCAAGCACAGGATGTTATTACGCTTGAAGGCGATCTGGGAGCAGGGAAGACAACTTTTACAAAAAGTTTTGCAAAAGGATTAGGCGTAGAACGTAATGTGAACAGCCCTACTTTTACGATATTGAAGCAATATGAAGGCAGATTACCTTTCAATCATTTGGACGTGTATCGTCTTGCAGATAGTGAAGAGGATTTAGGTTGGGATGAGCTTTTTTACGGTGACGCAGTGTCTGTCATTGAGTGGGCAAAGTTGATTGAATACGATTTGCCAAAAGAGCGATTACAGATCGAAGTACTTTACGAAGATGAATTTGCTCGACGTTTTGAAATTACCCCATTGGGTGAGCGTTATGAGCAATTATGTAAGGAGTTATTTTCATGATTTGGTTAGGGATCGATACGTCGAATGTTCCATTATCAATTGCAGTTGTTAAAGATAATCAACTTTTAGTTGAATGGACAAGCTCGATAAAAGTTACACACTCAGTAGGGGCTATGCCTGCTGTTGAAGAAGCGTTAAAACAAGCAAATATTAATCCGGGTGAAATTGATGTAATTGCAGTGGCTGAAGGCCCAGGTTCGTATACGGGTGTCCGTATAGGTGTCACTATAGCCAAAACTCTAGCATGGACATTAAAGATTCCTCTTGTAGGGGTCTCAAGTCTCCAAACCATAGCTGGGAATGGATTACTTTTCAACGGACTAATTTGTCCCATTATGGATGCTCGTAGAGATAATGTATTTTCAGCAATTTATACGAATGACTTAACAGCTGACTTACCAGATGGTCATTATGCAATAGAGACTATTTTAGAAAAGTTAGCATTGAAACAAGAGAATGTTTTATTTGTGGGGAAAGATGTTTCAATCCACTGGCAAGCGATACAACGAGTTTTAGGTGACCGTGCTATTCGGGCGCCATTTTACCTTGATTTACCCAAAGCTTCTGTGGTGATTGAGCAAGCTATGAAGAAACCACTTCCTTCTATTGAAGAAACACATCATTTTGTACCTGAGTATAAGCGTATTACTGAAGCTGAAACGAATTGGCGTGCAGAACAACAAAAGGTTGGCGAATCGAATGATTGATACAGTCTTTTACCGCAAAATGACGGTTGCTGATGTAGATGGAGTCTTGAAGGTTGAGGAAGAAGCATTTAGTTTACCTTGGACCCGAGATGCATTTGTTCAAGAAATGACAACTAACTTACATGCTTATTATATTGTTGCAGAAAATGACCAAGGGCAGATTGTTGGTTTCTGTGGAATGTGGATGATAATAGATGAAAGCCATATCACGAATGTAGCAGTGGCTGAACAAGTTAAAGGGCAAGGGATTGGTGAAGGTCTTATGCGCGAAGCAATTCGAGTTGCTCGGGAACATGAAGTTGTTCTTATGTCTTTAGAGGTCCGAGTTAGTAATACGATTGCTCAAAATTTATATCGTAAACTAGATTTTCAAAATGGTGGAATTCGAAAAGGTTATTATACAGATAACCAAGAGAATGCACTGGTAATGTGGGTGGAATTTAAATGAGTAAAGATCAAATCATATTAGGTATTGAAACAAGTTGTGATGAGACCGCTGCATCGATTGTTCGGAATGGTTGTGAAATCGTCTCTAACGTTGTAGCATCACAAATTGAAAGTCATAAACGCTTCGGCGGAGTCGTTCCTGAAATCGCTTCTCGTCATCATGTAGAGCAAATGACGATTGTAATTGAAGAAGCAATGAAGCAAGCAAACATGCAACCAAGTGACTTGGACGCAGTTGCTGTTACAGAAGGGCCAGGACTGGTCGGTGCTCTTCTGATTGGTATTAATGCTGCAAAAGCATTTGCTTTCGCCAATCAATTACCTCTTGTTGGGGTACATCATATTGCAGGACATATTTATGCCAATCAATTAACAGAGCCTATGCAATTTCCATTGCTAGCACTCGTTGTTTCAGGAGGGCATACAGAGATTGTTTTAATGCCAGATCACGGTACGTTTAAGTTAATAGGTGAAACACGTGATGATGCTGCTGGGGAAGCGTATGACAAAGTAGCAAGAGTGTTAAAACTTCCATATCCAGGTGGTCCACACATAGACAGACTTGCACATGAAGGTGTCGAACCCATTGCGTTTCCGCGTATATGGTTAGAGGAAGACTCATATGACTTCAGTTTTAGTGGGTTGAAGTCGTCAGTAATAAATTATATGCACAATGCTGAGCAACGCGGGGAAGAGATTAAGCCTCAAGCTGTTGCAGCAGGTTTCCAAGCAAGTGTGGTAGAAGTGCTAACTGCTAAAACCTTGCGAGCTGCTAAAGAATACAAAGTTAAACAAGTAATTGCTGCTGGTGGTGTCTCTGCTAACAAAGGTTTACGTAAATCATTAGAAGATACCTTTGCAAAAGAAGGAATTCCATTTACGGTTCCGCCCCTGTTTTTATGTACAGATAATGCTGCTATGATTGCGGCAGCTGGTTCAGTAATGTTCGAAAAAGGAATTATTAGTTCGATGTCAATGAACGGAAAACCTGGAATGACATTATTCGACTGGAATTAAGAAGAATCGATTCTCTCATTGAAGAGAATCGATTCTTTTTTAGCAAAAATGAATTGAGATGTCAATAGAGAACATCTGTACTTATGCACAATTTGTGGATAAGATGTGCATAAGTCAGTGGAATTCAATATATAGTGGTAGGTTTCCCGTTGGATAATGTGTATAAAAACTTTTTACCCTGTGGATAGTGTGGGTAAGTCTGTTGATAGATTGATATATCAACCTTTTGATTGTGAATAACCTTGTGGAGAGAAAAATGTCGAAAAAAGTACTTGACCCATATATATACTCATTAAATTGTAAGAAAATACCGCATATTTCGACATGCGGTAACTTTTACAATAGTTCTAATTCTTCTTCTAATTCCATCCATTCAGTCATGAGCACTTCTTGATTCTCTTTAAAAGATTCAAGCTCTTTTTGAAGGACCACCAATTGTTCATGGTCTTGAAAGATAGCAGGATCACACAATTTTTCTTCAACAGCATTAATGTGTTCTTCTATCCCGCCTAGTTGACCTTCCAATTCTTCTAAGCGCCGTGTAATTTGACGCTCTCTTTTCTTAGCCTCTTTATCTATGGTTGAAGTGGATTGCTTTGTAGTAGTAGTTCCTACTTCAATAGGTCCCGCTTGTTCAGCTCGAATTTCTTCAAGTTCTTTTTTCTTTTCAACATAGTAATCGTAATCGCCTAAATATTCGAAAGCTCCATCACTTGATAATTCAATGACTTTTGTGGCAATTCTATTGATAAAATAGCGGTCATGCGAAACAAAAAGTATCGTTCCAGGGTAATCAATCAATGCATTCTCAAGTACTTCTTTACTATCTAAATCCAAGTGATTGGTCGGCTCATCTAAAATCAAGGTGTTAGCTTTTAACATCATGAGTTTGGCTAATGCGACCCTAGCTTTTTCACCACCTGATAAGGAAGAAATCGATTTGGTTACATCATCACCACTGAATAAGAAACGGCCAAGCACATTCCGTACATCTTTTTCATTCATTAATGGCCATTCATCCCATAATTCTTTCAGGACAGATCGGTTGCCTGTGAGTTTTGCTTGTTCTTGATCGTAGTAACCGAATTGAACATTTGTCCCGTAATGAATCGATCCGGCAATTGGAGGAATATCTTTTACTACGGTTTTTAGTAAAGTGGATTTTCCAACACCATTTGGACCAACTAAAGCGATTCGATCTTCTCGAAAGACTCGAAGATCAACATCTTGAGAAACAGGCTTTTCGGAGTATCCTACCGTAACTTGTTCTAATTTTAGTACGTCATTGCCACTTTGACGTTCAATCGAGAAACCAAAGTTCGCTGATTTTTCATCCCCATTTGGGGAATCCATCCAATCGGTTTTCTCCAACACTTTACGACGAGACTGAGCCATTTTAGTAGTAGAAGCACGAGCTAAGTTGCGTTGAACAAAGTCTTCAAGTTTTGCTTTTTCTTCTTGTTGCTTGTCAAATGTCTTCAAGTCGCGTTCATATGTTTTTGCCTTTTCATCCAAGTAAGAACTATAATTTCCGACAAAACGTTTTACTTTATGACGAGACACCTCATAAACAAAATTCACTACTTGATCTAAGAAATACCGGTCGTGAGAAACGATTAAGATCGCACCAGGATAACCTTGAAGATAACGCTCTAACCAGCTTAGTGTGTCGATGTCTAAGTGGTTGGTCGGTTCATCCAGAATGAGTAAATCCGGTTTTGTTAATAATAATTTGGCCAATGCCAAACGCGTTTTTTGACCGCCTGATAAAGATTGAATGGGCTTATCGTATTCTTCTGGGAAGAATTGCATCCCATGTAAGACTGAACGTGTATCTGATTCATATTGGTAGCCACCGGAATCTTTAAACGCAACTTGCTTGGTATCGTAGTCTGACAAGATACGCCCATAAGCCTCGGCATCTTCATATACGGTAGGGTCAGCCATTTGCTTTTCCAGTGAACGTAATTCTTTTTCAGCCGATAGATGATGAGCAAAAATGGTCATCATTTCATCCCAAATCGATAAGTCGGAATCGATGCCTGCATGTTGCTCCATATAGCCAACTTTTGTACCTTTTGGAATGATGATTTCTCCAGAGTCATACGACATTTCACCAGCAATTATTTTAAGGAGAGTCGATTTCCCAGCACCGTTCCGACCGACTAAAGCTACACGGTCTCTATGGTTTATTTCAAGTTTGACGCCGCTTAATATTTCATCGACGACAAATGTTTTATGTAATTGATTCACTTGTAAGACAATCATTAATTCCACCTCAGTTCTCACTTAGTTTAATGGAAGCGTGTAGCTGGCGCAACGGCAGAACTTTACTTCTTTTATGTACTCATGTAAGATGAAAGCGATTTCGCTTGAATGCAGGAGGAACAAAATGAAACAAGAACCGCTTAAAATTCCACAAGCTACAACCAAAAGATTACCTCTCTATTACCGATTTATCCAAAATTTTTCGAATGCGGGTAAGAAACGTATCTCTTCACAGGAACTAAGTGAAGCCATGAAAATTGATTCAGCTACGATTCGCCGTGATTTTTCGAATTTTGGAGCATTAGGTAAAAAAGGCTATGGCTATGATGTACAACACTTGCTTTCGTTTTTTCGTCAAACACTCGATCAAGATGAAGCAACTAATGTCGCATTAATCGGTGTAGGTAGCTTAGGGACAGCTTTTTTAAAATACAATTTTCACAAAAATCACAACACACGTATTGTAGTAGCATTTGATACGAGTGCTACTGAAGACGGAATGTTGATGAGTGACATCCCGGTTTTTGAACCTAGTAAGTTAGAAGGAAAAATTAAAGAATATGGTATTGAGCTGGTGATTTTAACAGTACCTTCACGAGCTGCTCAAGAAGTGACAGACCGCCTAACAAAAACGGCGGTTAAGGGTATTCTCAATTTTACAACAGTGCGATTAACGGTACCTGATTCAATTCGTGTCCATACAATTGATTTGTCTGTTGAATTACAAACACTGATTTACTTCATAAAACAAGATGAAGAAAGTTCACACATCGTTCATAGTAACAAATAGCAAACGTAGCGTAAGTAAGTTAAAATAAGAATAGACAAGAGGAGGTGCCTACATGCCAACAGGTCCATTAAGTATATTATTGATTGTGGTAGTAGCTTTGCTTGTATTCGGTCCGAAAAAGCTCCCTGAATTAGGACGAGCATTCGGCAGTTCGCTTCGCGAATTCAAAAATGCAACTCGTGGTCTAATCGATGAAGATGAAGATGACGAGAAAAAAAAGACAAAAAAGCTAGACGATGAAGTTAAGTAAGTACGTTAGGGTGTTTTTCTGATGGAAGAAAGAGACATGACTACAGTTGATCATATTATTGAATTAAGAAAACGGCTGATGATAATCGTCGTTTTCTTTGTTGTAGCAGTGGTAATCAGTTTTTTCTTAGCCGGACCACTGATTGACTTTTTGCAAGTGAGTGAAGAAGCACGGGATTTAACATTAAATGCGTTTAAAATAACCGATCCATTTAAGATATTAATTTCCGTGATGATGGTTCTAGCAATCGTTATGACATCTCCACTAATACTCTACCAAGTATGGGCTTTTATCTCTCCAGGACTTTACAAGAAAGAGAGAACAGCAACACTCAGTTACATCCCGTTCATCTTTTTTCTATTTATTGCTGGAGTTGCATTTTCCTATTATGTCGTATTCCCATTCGTCATACATTTTATGGCGGACTTAGCGACTGATTTGAACATTGAGCAAACGATTGGAATAAATGAATACTTTAGTTTTCTTTTCCAATTAACCATTCCATTTGGTTTTGTTTTTCAAATGCCTGTGGTATTACTTTTCCTAACACGATTAGGAATCATAACACCAATGTTATTAACAAAGTATCGTAAATATATTTACCTTGTGTTAGTAGTGGTAGCCGATATCTTAACACCACCAGATATCATGTCACATGTGCTAGTTACGATTCCGCTTATCTTGCTTTTCGAATTCAGTATCATCGTAGCCAAAATAGGATACCGCAAATATTTAAAAGCAGGAGCTCTTCAACAAATAGAAGAAGCGAAGAGTCAAAACGAAAGCCTTCCACCGGAATAATCGGTAGAAGGCTTTTTTTGTACCTATTGATATTGGAAGTAACTGCACTGTTGCGAGCGGGAATAAAGCATCCCCGGATGGGTATAACCAAACCACGAAAAGGAATAAATGAATTCCAGTGGGAATAAATCTGAAACCAACAAAAAAACTCCCGATAATTATTTCATCGGGAGAAAATCATATAAATTTATTGTGAATTTGATAAGGTTTCTAAATACTTTTGATAACGTTCTATATTTTCCTTATTTAATTGGACCAATACGAC
>NZ_JBFUKT010000124.1:0-9959 GCF_056400705.1 Paenisporosarcina sp. P5_A11 | reverse complement strand
GGCCCAGTTTCGCCTTTTACACCAGGAATACCTTGAGGTCCAGTTTCACCTTGTTTGCCCGTAAGACCTTGAGAMCCCATTTTACCTTGTATGCCCTGAACACCTTGAGGCCCAGCTTCGCCTGGAAAGCTAGGTTTTCCTTGAGTTCCTTCGACACCAGGAATGTTAGTTGAACCAACTTCACCATCTATTCTAGGAGATTCGTTTTCACCGCGCCCACCTTGTGTTCCAACATATTCTCGTTGGGAGTATACTCTTGAACTTCGTCTTTCTTTACAAGTCGCACATTGACAAGATCTGGTTTTTTTTCGCTCGCCCATGAATTCACATCCATTCTTCATTAACCTATTCACGAAGAATGGGCGGAGTTGGACGTTTGCCTATATTGAAGAGCTAAGTTGTGTTAACACACCTACAATAAGTAGAACTGTGATGGCAAGAACCACATCAAAGTATAGGTAGCGTCGCTCTGAAAGTGAACCAGTTTTCTTCATATGACGTCGAATGAATGCTCCTAAGATGAACACCCCAAGGACAGCGACAATTTTCGCAATTAACCAGTATCCCCAAGTTGTGGTCCATAAAGCTGAAATGGATGGAGCTAGTAGCCATGCGTAAATACTACCCGTAACCGTTAAACTAATGATGCTAAGCAGGGCGGTTTTTGAAAAAGTGGGAATAAACGCTTTAGCCGTTCCTTTTTTCCACAAAATAATGACATAAAATAAACCTGCTATCCAAAGTGCTGATAACAATAGATGAATGAAATTCAAGCCAACTGTTAAAGCAGGTATATCCGTAGCAATTGCATGACTGTTTAAGCTTTTTGCAATTAAAATTCCTGATAACCATGCAAGATCTACATATCGATTACGTCCTACAATATATAGACCCAAAACTGTGATTACAAGAGCTGCAGTCCAAAATTGGCCAATCTCTGTTCGAAGAAATAAATCTTGCCATGACACACCTTCAAAAACACGAGTAAAGTTACGAGCTTGTGACCAAGTGAAAAGAGCAAGCAATGCCAAGTGAAGCAATTGCATTTTCGCTAAGTAAGGAACTTTGTGTCCCTGGAATCTCCATAATAAAGAACCTGTTAATAATAATAATGACAGTAAATATACTGATTTTATTATAGAAGAAAGGGGAGTAGCAGTTTGTTCACTTGCATCTTGGTTCATATCTTTTGCTGATGTCTTCGTCATTGAAGATTGTTCAACTGTTTCATTTGAAGAAGATGTTTCAGTCTTATCAGCATTCTCAGTCTCTTCAACAATTGATGATACGACTACCGGATTTTCATTGGCATCATTTAAAGAAGCTGGAGGTGTTTCTTTAGCTTCGACTGTAAAAGAAATACTTCCTTCAATCGGATGGCCATCTTTAGAGATGACTGAATAAGGAATGGTCACTAATCCACTTATTTGATCAGAAAGAGGAAGGGTTAACTCATTTTTTGCCGAGCTTAAATGAGGTACTCCATTTACTAAAGAGGCGCCTTTAACATTTAAGGCATCTATTTCAAATACTTGATTGTCTATTGTCGTAGTAAACTTAAGCACTACTTCTGAAGGTGCAATTTCCAAAATGGCTCCGTCAGCAGGAGAGCTCGAAGCCAAATCCGCATGTGCATCTACGATGGATGAATATGTAAATAAACTCATTGCCATACATAAAAACATAATAATTGTTTTCATCCTACTCACCTCATTTTCTAAGTCCTTATATAGAATACGAAAGAAAGGCTCTAAAAGATTAGTAACCAACGAAAAAAAGTCGACACATATCAAAATAGAGCACAGCTAGCACTCTTTTAATGTATTGACTTTATAAATTTCACTTCGCCATCGGCACGAAATTGTTCAATGTATCCTAATCTATTATGGGCGACGATGCTTCCTACATTAAAATCTTCTGTATCAGAGGCAATTTGCGAATACCCCATTTCAACAGTCCACGTTTCAGCAGCTTCAACTAAATTCTTTCCATACCCGCGCATTCTATATAAGCCTTTAACAAACCATCCTTCTATGTAACCAGCTTGTCCAAATTGCTTATGTGCATTTTGGTGGATTGCAGCCTCTAAAAACCCAATTGGTTCGTTTTGGAGTTCAATAATAAAGGCTTGCAATGATTGTGGAGAATCCAATTGTTCTAAAATCTCTTGTTTATGTTCTTCTTTTGGGCAATCGGGCCATAATAAGGTTCTCATTTCAAGCCAACATGAAAAATCAGCACTGGTCATTTTTCTAACCGTAACATCTGTACTTACTGTCAAAGGAATCACAACTTTCTTTGCGAATTTGATGTTTATATTGATTAATATCAAACGTATTAATACATAATTTTTCGAAGTTCACATCACAAGTGAAAATATACTGGAGTTGTAAAGATGGATAGCAAATTCATTGAATAACATTTATTACCAAAACGTGTTCATCGTCTTCGGATTTATTCTTTCATTATTGTTCTGTGAACATGAAATTGTAAATGAAAGTAGTCATATTTATTTACCTACCACTATCATTACCTTTGATACTGCATCTCAAAAAACAGCTTATACAAGAATCCCGCATTAAAGAAATTATTGGAATAGATTGTTACGTTTTTGGAATAGCTATTAAGGGTATATTCTGATTTAGAGCAAAGCTAACTAAAGAACGGAGAATATAGATGAAACCAATTGTTGGAATAACTGCAGAAGTACAAAAAGATGGTGGCTACTATATGCCACCTGTATATCCCAATGCAATTACGCAAGCGGGAGGAATTCCATTATTGATTCCACTTGTACCGGGAGAAGATTTAGAGGCAATGTGCAAACAAATCGATGCGCTATTTGTAACAGGTGGCGAAGATATTGATCCTTCTTATTATGGTCAAGAACCACATGTACATTTAGGTAAGATTGCTCCAAAGTTAGACGCGATGGAGCATGCACTTGTTCAAAAGATGTTGGAACTTGATAAACCTTACATCGGTGTATGTAGAGGACTGCATATGCTAAATGTTGCTACTGGAGGCTCGCTATATCAAAGTATCCATTCGCAACGTGAAGAAGAAGTGATGCAACATAAACAACAAGCGGAAAGAACACATCGTTCACATCCTGTAAAAGTTGAAAAAGATAGCCGTATGTACGAAATGCTCCAAGAAGACGAATTTAGAGTGAATTCGTTCCACCACCAAGCTGTTAATGAAGTAACTGGTCCATTAAAAGTTGTGGCTCGTGCAACAGACGGTATCATTGAAGGTGTTGAAAGTACGGAACATTCCTTCGTTTTTGGTTTCCAATGGCACCCTGAGGAATTTGCACAAGTTGGGGACGAAGGATCAAAACGTTTATTCAAAGCATATATAGAAGCAGCAACGAAACGCAAAGAAAAAAATCAAAAATAGTGATATAGAGAGCTTCTGGCATTTGCCAGAAGCTTTTTTCTGTGTTTGGAATGCACAATCAACGGACCGATTCCAACTTGGAGCTCGATTTTTCCAACTTGGCTCTCAAAAATTCCAACTTGGCATCGATATTTTCCAACTTGGACGACAAAAATTCCAACTGAGCGATTGCTCACCTCTAAATGCCATCTTCCATCCTTTCAAAAAAACCTTCAGGCTCGAGGACCTGAAGGTTTTACACACTAAGTTTTGAATTGTAAAAGAAATCATGAATGATGTCTTCATCAGAATGTGGAATATATTCGCCACGCACTATTTGCGCACCGTTAATGCAACCACTAGTCAGTAAAACGATATCTCCCGGATTACTTTCCTTTAATGCTTTGTTTACGGCTTCATGACGAGACGGAGCAGTTAGCACTTCTTGCAAATAAGGAACTCTGAAACCTTTCAACACAGCATCAACAACTTGCCATGGATCATTGTCCCCAGGATGATCGACAGATACGACTATGACGTCAGTCTTACCTTCAGCGGTTTTCGCCATTTTCGGCATTTTTACAAAATCTCGAATGCCAATTCCGGTGATTAAAGTAATCAACCGTTTGTGCGGCAATTTTTTTACAGCTTTCATAATGGCTTCTAAAGCGACTGGTGTATGGGCATAGTCTAAAACGATTATCCGATCATCAGGTCCATGAATGACTTGAAAACGACCATCAACTTGTTCCATCATTGGCAAAGCCAATAAGATTTTATCAAGTGGAATTCTAGCCAATAATGCAGCTCCAATGGCAGAAACTAAATTTCCAACATTATATTCTCCGTAGATTGGGATGCGAATTTGATGAGATTTCCCTTTATAAAGCAATTCAAATGACATACCATCCGCTAAGTGCTGGATGTTTGTCCAAATTAAATCAGCATCGGAATTTATGTTATTTGAGTAAGTGATAACCGATCCTTGAACAACTCGAATAATATCTTTGCTCATGCCAGCATCGTCTAAATTGACTACACTTGCTTTTGCTTGAGTAAATAAGCGCAGTTTACACATCTTATAATGGTCAAATGTTTTGTGATACTCCATATGTTCTTCGGAAATATTTGTATGAATGGCTACATCAAATTCAAATCCACCAACTCGATATTGATCTAATGCAATCGAAGAAACTTCCATGGCAGCAGCAACATCTCCACGTTTGATAAGCTCACTAAAAATCGCTTGTACATCTGAAGATATCGGCGTTGTCGGTGTGCTTTTCTTAATATGAAGGGCTTCTTTTGATGTGAAAATGCCATTAGTTCCAAGCATTCCACAAGGCAAACCTAACAAGTTGAATAAGTTTCTGACAAATGTTGCAACTGTAGTTTTTCCATTTGTACCGGTTACGCCTACTTTAAATAATTTATCAGAAGCATGATGATAAAATTCGATGGCTGTAAATGCCAATGCTTCACGTGAATCACGAACCAATACAAATGAAATATTGGCATGTAAGGGTACGTACTTTTCGATCGTAGCTTTATCGGATCCAACAATCGTTGTAGCTCCATTTTGAATCGCTTCATCTATGTATAAGTGACCATCGGTTTCTTCTCCGATAATACAAAAAAAGGCAAACTGGTTTTGTACATCTCTTGAATCGTATACAATTCCAACCGTGGATTGAGAGGTAGGTCCATATACTTGGAGCGTTTTAATTTGGGGAAGTTGGGTCCATTGAATATCCATAAAATGCTCCTTTTGTTCAATAAGATAAGTTTGATTGTAACATCTCATAAGACAAAATGTTGCAAAGTTCGACAAAATACGAGTTTCGTCCCAGAAAAAACCCTTCTCTTTCTGTATCCGTTTTCCTACTTTCTAAATCGTCATTTACTACAAATTAGTATGCTTTAAAATCCACAACCAATGCTTTACAAATATTGTTTAAAGGATTTTTTTATTTCACGAAGAACTTCTTCTATAAGGAGGTGTTCGATTAATGAAAATATTAGTATTGGGTGGAACGTCATTTGTTGGACGTTATTTAGTCGAAGCAGCAGAAAAAAGTGGACATGAAGTGGTGTTATTTAATCGCGGGAAAACAAACTCAGAAGTTTATAAACACTTAAGACATATTCAAGGTGATCGACGGAAAGATGCACATTTAGTAGGGGACGAAGAGTGGGATGCAGTATTTGATACTYGCGCTTATTCACCGCAAGATTTACACCCAATGCTGGATGTATTAAAAAATAAAACAAAAACCTATATGTTTATTTCAACAATTTCGGTTTATGATGATTATAAAAATGGCAGACCAAACGAATCAAGTTCGACTTTCACTCAAAACATTGAAACTGATGAAGTAACGGGCGCTACGTATGGTCCATTAAAAGTGATGTGTGAACAACTAGTAAATGACACCTTTAAAAAACATGCCTTAATCATTCGTCCTTGTATCGTAGTTGGTCCACATGACCCGACAGATCGATTTACCTACTATGCTCAAAAATTAGGTGAAGCTGGGAAAGTCGCTGTACCAGGAGGAAATGAACCACATAGGAAAGTTCAATGGATTGATGCACGAGATATGGCAAAATGGATTGTGCAAATGGTTGAAGAAAGCAAAGCAGGAACGTTTAATGTGGCTTCAAACCCATTGTCGATGGATGAATTTATTGATGAAATTGCCAACGACGAAATTGAAAAAGAGTGGGTGACTGATGCAGAATTGGAATCAGTCGATTTAGGCGTGCGAAGATATCCGTTTTGGATGCCAATTTCCAAAGATTTTCCTGAAGGTTTTTTTGTTGTTGAAAATAAACGTGCAATTGCCAATGGATTAACTTTCCGACCATTAGCAGAAACTGCCCAGGATACAAGAGAGTGGGCGGTTAATCGCGAATTAAAGGCAGGTCCGACATTACAACAAGAACAAGAATTTCTCAAAAACAAGTAGTCGATTTGTCACGAGAAACCTTTGAGAAGTTCAATAATATAGTGTATACTTGATTCAGAAAGACTAGGTGTGTCAGCACCTAGTCAACAATCGCTCATGTACGAAATAGCGGTTGGTCCAATATAAGTTAGAAATAGTCGTCTCGCCTAACCAGTGAGGACGGCTATTTCTTTTTAGCGAAGAAAATGACTAGTGAAACAAGAATTGAGAACCCACCGATCATCACAGTTGCAAGCTGTATGAGCAAAGTCATCGATTCAAAATACGTCATAACATCACCCCCATTCTCATGGAAGTGACCATCCGCTATCTCTCATAGGCCATTGTTTTTATTATTATAACACAAACAGAATATATGTTCGTATTTTTAACTAGATAAAAGTTTGATTTGTTTTTGGATTTTGTACCAAAAAAATGATTGTGTAACAAATAATTCCATTAAAAGAATCAGCAACTAAATTAGTTGCTGATGTGATACATAATCAAATATCATTTCCAAGTAAATCCTCTATCTTGCAAGAATTTTTTCAAATGTGTACGTCGAGGTACTTTTAAAAATTCAGCCATAGATTTGGTCCAGTTTGTAGATTTTTGATTAGAACTTCTAGACGCGTAATATTCTTCGATCGTTTTATCGTACTTGGGTAACAAGGTATTATATTTTCCGCTGTCATAGCCATTTTCATGAAGAACCGCATCAACGGGTAAACGTGGTTTCACTTCATGTTGTTCATCAGGAACACCCATAGTCATAGCAAATACAGGAAATACCTTTGCAGGAAGATTCAATAATTCGCTAATTTCAGCGGGGTTATTTCTGACTCCTCCTATATAACAAATGCCATATCCTTTAGATTCAGCGGCAATGGCCAAATTTTGTGCGAAAAGGGCAACATCGATAGTTCCGACCATTACATTTTCAGCACTATCCGTTACAATAGAAGTATCATTTAATAGGCCCGCAATATGAAGTCTCTCAAAGTCTACGCAACATACAAATACTGCACCTGCAGTTTCCATTTGATGCGGATTTTTAGAATACTCACCTAGTTTTTTCTTGATTTGATCATCAGTAACCCAAATTACACTATAAGCTTGAACAAAATGTGAACTTGCTGCATGTTGGGCAACAGAAATTAGTTCGAAGACTTCTTCTTTTGAAAGTTTTGTGTTTTTATATGTGCGAATAGATGTATGAGAAGATAATAGATTTAATACCATTAAAAATCAGCTCCTTTTATGTATCGTACCAGAAAGGAAGCAAGATATGAAAAGGAGAGAGCTTAGTGCATCAAAATGTTGAACTGTACAATTACTTAATGAATAAAACGAAACAATTAACGGACGACTGGTATGACTCGATTGATAAATCAACAGCGACTGGTGTATACGCATCTACAGATGAGACTGCAATCGCTCGATTAAAGGCTCAGAACTATAGTTTTCATGAACATCTTATCCAAGTCTTTATTGAAAAAGAGGAGGCATTTTTTCAGTCTTTTGAAGAATGGGTAATTGAGATTGCTTCAGACAACGGACATCAATCAACGCCAACTCATGTCATTTTACGAGAATTTTTAAATGTTCAAGACCAGTATATTTGTATGATTACAGAATTCACAAATGAAAGTGAAGAAAAATACTCTAATGCCAAAGTGAATTCATGGATTGCCATTATTATTAAAGCATTTGGCAAAATTATGACGAGGTTTGTTGAAGTTCATGATTTGTTAGCAACGAAAAGATTAAAAAGCCAACAAACATTAATTAATGAATTGAGTGCTCCTGTCATCCAGCTACAACATCATACGGGATTACTTCCAGTAGTTGGAGAAATTGATACCCAACGAGCAAAATACTTACTTGAAAATACACTTAGCGAATGTACAAATAAAGGGATTACACATCTATACATCGATTTATCTGGTGTAAATATGATTGATACGATGGTAGCTATGCAAATCTTCCAATTAATAGATGCGTTAAAGATTGTTGGTGTTAAAACAACATTGTCAGGTGTTAGACCTGAAATAGCCTTAACAGCCATAAATCTTGGACTAGACTTTAAAGATATCAAAATCGCAGGAAATTTATCGCAAGTTTTACAATTAAAATGAATCCTAAAAACCTTTGTTATCATTAACAAAGGTTTTTATTATGTCGTATATTACAAATAAATTAAAAATTCAAAAAGTGTTTAAGTTATTAAATTGGTGGGGTAGATAGATTGTAAACACAAAAAATAGGAGGAACCACCATGAAATTAGAATCAAACCGCAAAATTGTAGTAGCTCGTACAGAAGATGAAATGTATGAAAAGTTAGAGCAATTAAAAGCCCATGGATATGATGAAAGCGATATTCATGTGATTTCTAAGGATCATTCGCATATGAGCACATTAAATCGACATTCGGAAGTTGCCACACACGAAGCTGGTACATTTATGGATAAGTTTAAATCTTGGTTCACTGGAGAAGATGCAGTAACTGAGGGATTAAGAAAATTAGATTTAAATGAAGCTGAAACTGAACGTTACTCGAAAGATGTAGCAAGTGGAGGATTTGTCCTTTATACGGAAGGCTTGAAAGAAAGAGTTGTCAATTCACCAGAAAGTGAATTTGAACAAGGTTACGATACATTTGGTGCTACTGGAAACAGTTATGAATCGTACAGTGGAGAAGAACGCCACGTGCAAACAACTGAACCCGGATTTGAAGATACATCCATTAGTGAAGTGGCTGCTACTACAAAAACAGAATTTATTGAATCACGATTTGATGAAACCGATTCAAATGTAACAGGTAATGAACAGTTCAGTGTGCAAAATGATTCGACAACATTTGGAGCGGGAGAACCACGGAGTGAAACAACATTTGAAAAAAACAATGAAGAACCACAAAGTGAATACTCTCAACAGCAAGGGTTTTCACCATCGACAAATGGCTTTGTAAATGAAACAGATGGTCGCTTTGATGAACCTCAAGATCGATTTGCTCGAGGTGAAACTTTTGCAACGGATCCTTATTTWGCAAGAGAAGAAGACCATATCGGCCATTCGATGCAAGAAGATAAAATGGTTCAAGAACAACGTCCTACAACAAATGAAGCCATTACAAACGAGCAACAAACAGATGGCTTCCAATCACCTGGTGCGGATCCGAATTTAGGACCAGCTGCTTTTGGAGTTACTAATGAAGAAAATGAATTCCCTTCAGGTGACATGAAAAACGACTTTGATAAAGATTCTCGAATTCAAGCCGAAGATGAAGAACGAGTTTTAGGAACAGAATATACAGCTGGTAAACATCATGAACCGACGAATGAATTCGAAGAAGCTAAGCTAAACAAAGAAACTGATGAATATGAAGAAACTGGTTATGAAACAGATGGACATGGTAATGCATTTGCATTTGATACAAATTCCACTGAAAATGAAATTCTATCTGGTGGAGTTGACGATGAAGAAGAAGATGTAACAACGGACCAGTACAAGGAACGCTTAGAAAGTGATAAAATTCGCAACGAAGTTCATCCAAATAATAAATTATTTTAAATAATAAGAGCATACTAAAACGATGACCTTTCTATAAGACCCCCATATAGATTAAA
>NZ_JBFUKT010000123.1:0-9982 GCF_056400705.1 Paenisporosarcina sp. P5_A11 | reverse complement strand
CTGCTATACCTTTTCCATTATCTAATATATCAAGGTACAGCTTTTTTTCTTCAATATTGAGGCTTAAAGTGATTTTAGTAGCCTCTGCCCCTGCACTATTCATTAAGAGGTTAAGCAGAATTTGCTTAATCTGACCTCTGTCAGCTACTATTTTCAGTGGTTTGATTAAAGGAGAGACATCAATGTCTATATCTTTAAAACCTTCTATGGCATGAACTTGTTGGATTGCTTCTTCTACTACCTCTGATAGGGATAATAATACGAATTCCCCATGAATTGCACTGGATTCTAATGATGCGAAATCTAATAAATCTTCCACCATTTTTTGCATTCGCTTAGCTTCTTCTAACGTTGTTACTAAAAATTGATCTGCTGTTTCCCCAGTGACAATGCCCCCTTGAACAGCCTGAATCATACCACGTATCGAAGTAACAGGGGTCCTTAATTCGTGAGAAACTCCTGCAAGTAAATCCGTTCTCATTTGTTCAAGTTGTTGCAAACGCTTTGTCATCACTTCAAAAGAAGAAAATAGTTGTTGTAGTTCTGCTTCCTTTACTTTCGTTGCGGATGGTAGGTTCGGAGAGTAATCTCCTTCCGAGACTTGTCTCGCAGCTTCAGTTAATTGATGTAATGGGAGAATTAATTTTTTTGACAGGTGATAGATGACAAGCCAACCTCCAAATGCGATTCCCAAAATAATTAGTACGAGAAAGCTATAAGTTTCTATATTATCTAAAAATATTTCTGGTGAAGGGGTACTTAAATATAAAGCGCCTATCACTTCGCCATCTTTACTTAGAGGGATGCCTGCACGTAGCCATGTAATATCCTTAATTTTGATTTTTTCTTTAGTTAATTTACCACTTAGCACACTTTCTACAGTAGAAGGTGTTTCAGCAAGAGTCTCGGACAATGATGTATCTAGACTAGAAAAATTAATAAGATTGTGGCCCTCTTCATTAAAAATTTGCATAAAATCTTGAGCAACAGGACGCACTATTTCCGCTGGTGTAGCAGGTGTAACGGGTATTGCAGGTGTAGTAGGTGTAGCAGGTGGAATATGTAGTTCATCTTGGCTAGAACTTGGTTGTGATTGTAATACTTCCGTAGAGCGTATATAGGAAACGCTGAGTTGTTCCGCTCTCGCCTGTAGTAATTGAAAACTTTGTTGATTTTCGTTTACTTTTATCCATACACCAGCGATTATCCCTAAAAAGATAAGAATTGCTATTAATACACCTGCATATCTACGGGTCCAAAAACGCAGTAAAGGGATACTGTTATCAGAATGTAAGTTAGTTGACATATAGCATATACCCCATTCCACGCACTGTTTTAATTTCTCCCTCATCAGCTGACCAATCACGCAAGTGTTGGCGGATTCTTTTAATGGAAGCATCTACAGCTCTATCTGCACCGTCATAATTCATCCCCCATACAGAATCCAATAGTTGATCACGAGTAAAGCATTGATTAGTATGTTGTCCTAGAAAGGCAAGCAGTCCCCAATCACGTGGTGACAAAGGAATTAACTCATCAAAAAAAGAAGCTGTACGAGTAGTAAGGTTTATGATGAGATGACCTAATCTAATAATTTCATTATCTTCTAAATGTGTGGAGCGACGTAATACGGCTTGTACTCGAGCAACAACCTCCTCGGGATCGAACGGCTTTGTGATATAATCATCCGCCCCTTGTCCAAGCCCTGCTAATCGTTCGGGCACACTCCCTCTAGCAGTTAGGATAATGACAGGACAACTTCCATATTGACGGATTTGTTTTAGAATCTCTAGCCCATCATTTTGAGGCAACATCAAATCCAAAAGTACCAATGAAGGGTTATAATTTAAAAAAGTTTGAATTACATTGCCTTCATCTAAATCGTACAAAACTGAAAAATCATTTCTTTCCAAATATACTTTTAATAACTGAGCAATTGGCAATTCATCCTCAATAAGTAAGATGCGCTTCACTATAAAACATCCTTTCTACAATACTTTGTAATTAACTTATCACAATAAAAGTTAATTGGTTAGTCTATCACTTGAATATGCCGATAAAATGACAACGACTCATTATTTCCTATATAAGCAGGGGATATGACTGTAGATTACTAACCATATGCCAGGGTGATACACTACATTTTTCAAGTCGTCATATTGCGGTCACATTCATTAGTTAAATTAGATATGTGGGGAAACAACGTCCCAACACTACATCGCACAGCGATTAATAAATAGGAGGAATTTGAAGTGAAAAAAGTTCTTTTATTAGGTGCAGTAACATTGGCAGTTTCAGTAATGGCAGGATCAGCTTTAGCTTCTCCAAATGATTTAAACGAGGGACCGACATCGCCAGTAAAAATGACAGATTCAGTAGAATCGACACCTGCAGTAAAAGCAACGGCAGCAGTAAAAGTAACGCCAGAAGAAAGAGCAGCACTTGAAGAAAAAGCTGCGCTTGAAGGTAATATGACACCAGCAGTAGAATCGTCACCATCAGTAGAAGCGTCAAAAAAATAAGTTGATTGGTTATACCAGAGAAATGTGTACAATCGATTAATACCTTTGCCAAAAGATTAATTGATTGAAACATCTAGTATTTTACAAATTACTTTTGCATGAGACTACAGGCTAGATTTTGGTTGACCATTCGAATTATGCTATTACAAAACGTGTTAGTAGTAAAATTCTGTGTAAGCGTCAAATGATAAAAATCTTCTAACGAAATCTGTGCTATGTGATTGTCATAGTGCAGTCATTCGTTAGAAGTTTTTTTATGACACCATCTGAACGACAAGCGAATCTGGTATTCACTTCATAAAGTATTCTCATGCGCAAATTAATTTTTTTATATTGAGACACAAGTATAGGAGAAAAAATGTATGTTCTAAAATACTTAATAAAAAAAATTAAATGAAGAAAAACTAAAATAGTGGATAGGAGAAAATAGATGTTTGAAATTAAGAATGTATCCAAACAATATAACGGCGAATTCGCTTTGAATAATATTTCCTTTACAATGGGAAAAGGACTGAATTTTATAGTTGGTGCTTCGGGTAGTGGTAAAACGACTCTTTTGAAAATCATCAGTGGTATGGAACAAGATTTCGGTGGCGAGGTTTACTATTGCGGAAAGAATATGAAAGCATTAACCTCTAATGAAAAAAGTTATTTTTACAATAATATTTTCGGATTTGTTTGGCAGGATTTTAATTTGCTTAAAGATTCATCGGTTTTAGACAATGTGTTGTTACCACAGTATTTAAAAAATAAACAAAATCATAAGGACGCTGAAAAGGTTTTAAAACAACTTGAAATATTTGACCTTGCACAGCGAAAAGTAAAATATCTTTCGGGCGGTCAAAAACAGCGTGTTGCCATCGCTAGAGAGCTGATGAAAAATCCGCGAGTTATTATTGCGGACGAGCCAACTAGCGCTTTAGATGAAAAAAACTCCAAAACAACAATGGATATTTTGAAAGCTATTTCTAAAGACAGGACTGTTATAGTTGTAACCCACGATACGAATTTAATTGATCATAAATCAAACGTTATAGATTTGGATGAGGGAGAAACGACTGTATTCCCACAAAAAACTGTAACTAAAACAGAAAAACTTACATACGGTGAAAGTCATCGCTTATCTATCAAAAACTCTTTTGCAATCACCAAATCGAATGTTAAAAGTAAATTTGGCCGATTCCTAGTATCAGCCCTTTCTCTAATGGTAGCAGGGACGTTTTTGCTTACTACCGTAAGTGGGACAATCGAGGATAGCAGTCAAGGTGAATTTGACGAGCTGATTGATACTTATGGTGAAGGACTTACAGATATTAGCGTAGTTGGCAGTTTTATAGGTGCGGCAGGAACAGACGATAATAAGGAAGAAAAGCCGAACACTGATGTAACACAAGATATTGGCGGCTTATATGATCAATATGTAGGCGATGAGCGTACTGACTTTACCGCTTATTTACAAGCGTTTGATAATATAGATATAACTGTTGACGGCAAAGAATATCAAATACAAAGAACGGGGAGTGCGCCATCAATCAATAAGTTGGTAGTAGGAAAAATGCCGACTGGCAAAGACAACGAGGTTGTTGTTCCAGAAAATTTTGTTAAAACATTGGGCATATCAAACGAGCAAGCAGTCGGCAAAGAAATTGATTTTAACAGCTCTATTTACAATTGGGGCACAGGTGCGCCTGGAGACACATCCATTACCGCAACAATAGTAGGCGTTGCAGATACGACTGTCTATTATGAATATGAAGGGGAAATGACAGAGTATACCGTTGATGACTCATTCTTTTTCAGTAAAGTTGCACTTGACGACTTGAGAAGACAAGCAGGAATTGAAAATGAGACAATGAATTTTCTTATTCGAGCAAAGACGCCTACTGATATGATTTCCATTAAAGACGAGCTTAACGAACAAGGCATTGTACCTCTCGGTCAATTTGAGCTTGTTGAGGATATTGTTAGATTAAATGAGCAAACAACCGAACAGTCAGGTTCTGCAAGTGTACTCATAGGGATTTTGTCTGTCGTTATGGTTATTGCTATTTTCCTGATCACAGGTTTTATGAGAAAAAGAGAATATGCAATTTATAAAGTCAGCGGCTTTAATAATGCTCATTTGAGTCTGCTGAACTTGACGGAAAAGATCACAGAAATCAGTACAGCAATTCTGTTAATGCTTGTTACATCACCTTTTATCAATATAGCTACCAATGGCTTGTTCAGCGCAAGTATTCTAAGTTCTAAGATGTTGTTTTCGGGCGTGCTATTGATTGCTTTAGTAGGCGTTGTGGCGTACTTTACAACTGCTATCACCTTCATCAAGACCAATATAAAAACGGCTTTGAAGACAGGTGACAGATAGTGATTCAAATTAATAACCTTGTAAAACGATATGATCAGTCGCTAATTCTCGATCATATAAGTTTTAACTTTCCAAGCCAAGGACTTATTTGCCTTTTAGGTGCATCGGGTTGTGGCAAAAGCACTCTGCTTAACATGGTTGCAGGCTTCGACAGCGATTACAGCGGTGATATTACGGTTTTGGGTACTTCTATCAGTAAAATGAACACCGATGAATTGTGTGCCTATCGCAGAGACAATATCGGGTTTATCTTTCAAAACTATCATCTTTTAAGTGGATATACCGCCCTTGAAAACATCTTGCTGTCTTGTGAGCTAAATACTATAAATGAAGAGGTAAACAGAGGGAATGCCAAAGAACTGCTAAATAAACTAGGATTATCACAAAAGATTGATGAAAAAACCGAAAATCTTTCGGGCGGTCAAAAGCAGAGGGTTGCTATTGCAAGAGCGTTAAGTAGTAATCCTCGTATTATTTTGGCGGATGAGCCGACAGGAGCATTAGACCGTAGCAACTCCAATGAAATTATGGAGCTTTTAAAAGAAATTTCAAAAGACCGTTTGGTTATTGTGATTACCCATGATCAAAAGATTTGTAGCTTTGCCGATGAAGTTGTTCATATTGAGAAAGGAAAAATTAGTGCACAAGATACCGATACTCAGACAGATAGTTCTAGTGATCACAAACTTAGTTTAAATAACGCTATCAAAGTATCGGCGTTCAAGCGGGGCCTTAAGAACTTCAAAGTACATATCACACGCTATATTGCTGTAAGTTTAGCAATTTCCATAGGTATCCTTGTGTTTATGTTGTCTTTATCTTCGGGGAATATTATGGACGAGTCTATTTCAGGTTTTAAGGATAAAAATACCGCTTTTAGCAACGGCTATATCAAGAGTTCGGATGATGGAACCGTTTTTGATATGTTGAAATCAGATGAACGTATCGGAAATGTTTATTATCAATACAAAATAACGGATGTTACTTTAAAAATAGGCGATAAAACCGAAGATTTGGCAGAAAAATACCCAGTGGCAAAGGCTACTGCACATATGTCATAYGGTGCTATGCCGAAAAAAGGCGAAAATGAAATAGCACTTAGTCCGAGCCTCGCTAAAAAGTTTGAAAATGAAATTAGTAACTTGCTTGGTAAAGAACTCACTTTATATTATGGTGATAAAGAATACGCGCTTATGATAAGCGGCATTTTTAATGCAGGCTACGATGATTACTTTGTAAGCTCCGATATTGAACAGGATTTTTATCAAAATATGGAAGATGAAGAATACTACTCAATCAGCTATGATGTAAAGAACTTTGAAGATATTGTTTCAGTAAGTCAAATGCTAGCTGACAAAAAAATTGAAAGTAAAACTGCATCCAAAGAAGTAGAAACTTTGCAAAGTACTTTCAACAGTCTTAGCCGTTTGTTCTTTATTGTTTCTATTTTAATTTTAGCTATTGGTTTGTTTATCAGTACAGTACTACTTATTAAATTGCAAAATTCAAGATATAAGGAATTAGGGCTGATGTCCGCTTTGGGATATGATAAAGGAACAATACGGAAAATGATTGTCGGTGAAAATTTGCTTTTATCGGGAATGTCGGCTATCTTTAACGCAATCCTCATTGGCTGTACTTATTTAATCGGTATGGTTTTCAATTTGGCAATTATTATCACCCCACTGCAAATCTTGCTATCAATACTTTCCACAGGTGTTGTGGTTATTGTAATTAGCATAATAACCAGCTACAAGTTAATTCATACAGAGCCTGCTGTAGCGTTGAGAAAGTAATGCATCTTATTTAATCAAAATTAATTGTCGATTTCACAACCAATCGTTTTCAAATTATTTTCTTGCTAATCTATATTTTGAAATACCACAGCCTTTCTAGATGTGGTATTTTTTGTTTAATGAGGTAGTGGCATACAAACTGTGCTTGCAGTATATTCCGCACCAACTAAGCTGATAGACGATGATATAGCAACGCGAGCATTTTTCGGTAATTCATCTATGAACATGTTGAATACAACACTATGTGAAAGACAGTTGCCAAAGCTGGTTAATAAAATTTACCGTTTTTTGTCTATTCCTTATATTTAAGAAAGCTGAGAGCATTCAACCTAATGAAAACTCTCAGCTTTTTAATTTCTCATATAATAAGTTTCAAAAATATCAGTAGTAAGTCTAAGAAATAGGCTTTATAGCATCATAATTCGATATCATTTTCATACTGGTGGTAGTATGAAAGCAACTACTATGCAAGAACTTAAAGGAAAAGACAACTGTTGATCAGTAAAAGCCTGAAATCGCTTCAGGCTTTTTATTATTCAAAAAAGTTAGCGTTAACTTTCATAATTAGCAATCTCTAAACAGATACCGCAGCAATATTGATTTCCTCACCAATCATCATTTTGTAGTGTGCGTGTGCCCCGTATTCTCAAATTTCTTTTCAAATACTTAGAGTTTATTTCGGAAGATGCTTTTTAAAGAAATTGAAAATATTTTCCACCCATTGATTAAGAACGTTTGTTTGGGGTATAATTCAATAAAGAACATTTGTTCGTTTTTAAGGAGGAAGCATCATGTATGAAAAATACCCAGACCGAAAAATTGTCTGTCTCGATATGCGTAGCTTTTATGCAAGCTGTGCAGCAGCGGATGAAGGTCTTGACGTGATGAAAACCCCGATTGCGATTATTGGGAATCAACAACAAAAGGGAAGTGTCGTTTTAGCAGCTTCACCCCCATTAAAAAAAGAATTTGGTGTGAAAACGGGGACACGTTTATTTGAAATTCCCGATCATCCGGACATTCGAATAATTGAACCGAAAATGGGTTTTTTTGTGCGGGTTTCGATGGAAATTACACGATTGCTTAGTGAGTATGTGCCGAAAGAAGCGATTCATGTTTACAGTGTGGATGAAAGCTTTCTTGATTTAGCAGGAACGGAGCGGTTGTGGGGCCCAATTGAGCAAACCATCCAGCGTATTCAAGATGATTTAGTGGAAATGTTTCAATTACCGTCTGCGATGGGCATGGGCCCGAATATGTTGATGGCGAAGTTAGCGCTAGATTTAGAAGCGAAGAAAACAGGATTCGCGCGATGGACCTATGACGATGTGCAAACAAAGTTATGGCCAATTGCCCCTCTTAGTGAAATGTGGGGCATCGGGTCGCGAATGGAAAAAAACTTAAATGCCATGGGGATTTTTTCAATCGGAGATTTAGCAAAGACCGAGTTATCTACACTCGAATCAAAATTTGGTGTGATGGGAAATCAGTTGTACCATCATGCATGGGGAATTGATTTATCAGAACTAGGTGCTCCCATTATCGACGGGCAAATTAGTTATGGCAAAGGACAAATTTTATTCAGAGATTATCGCAAGACGGAGGATATTCTTGCGGTTGTACTTGAAATGACCGAAGACGTGGCGAGACGTGCGCGTGAAGCTGGAAAAGTTGGGCGCACCGTTCACCTAGGTGTTGGTTACAGCAAAGATGCTTTTGGAGGAGGATTCCATCGGTCTCTTTCGATGGAAGAAGCTACAAATGACACGATGAAAATTTACCAAGTATGTGTGAAGTTATTGCACGAACATTTTGATGATCGACCGGTTCGACGTTTGTCTGTGACCTTATCGAATATGGAGCCCGAGCATTCTATGCAGCTCAGCCTTTTTGAAGCGGAAAAATGGCGCAAACGCAAGCTAGGTTCCGCTATGGATCATATTCGCAGTAAATATGGTTCAACGGCTTTACTACGGGCAGTCTCCTATACAGATGCCGGAACAGCTCGAGCTCGTGCGAAATTAATCGGAGGACATAAAGCTGAATAAAGTGAGGGAGCATGCCGGGTAGCATAATCCTTGGGAAATTGTACATGTACTCGGCGTCTCAATCCTCAAGAAGACAGATGATTACTTCAAGATATCCAAACTATTTCCGAATCCGAATAATTTTCATTTCGTATCTTCTCTAAATTCGGAACATTTGCTAAACTAATATAGTCAGAAAAAGAAAATCGGGGGATAGTTGCGTGAAAGTATTTTTAGATTTAGGGTGGTTTTTTAAAGAGAGAAAGAAACAGTATATCGTCGGCATCATTATGCTGATGGTTGTTGCATTTTTGCAACTGCTGCCACCTAAAATAATTGGTTACGTCGTCGATGAAATTCGACTAGGTACCTTAACAGGCGAAGCGCTTTTAAAAGACTTGCTGTTGCTTGCTGGTGCGGCAATTACCATGTATATCATTCGTTATTATTGGCGTATGATGATTTYTGGTTCAGCGATTTTGCTCGCACGCCAATTGCGCGCGCGTTTATTCGAACATTTTACTCGCATGTCACCACGATTTTATCAAAAGCGACGTGTTGGCGATTTAATGGCACATGCGACCAATGATTTATCAGCGGTTCAACAAACAGCAGGAGCGGGTGTTTTAACGCTTGTGGATTCACTGGCAACAGGTAGTTTTGTTATTGCCGCGATGGCGATCACAATCGACTGGAAATTAACGCTTATTGCTCTTATTCCCATGCCGATTATGGCGTATTTAACGAATTACTACGGCAAGCAGCTACATAACCGCTTCCACTTTGCACAAGAAGCATTCTCTAGCTTAAATGATAAAACACAAGAAAGTATTTCGGGAATAAAAGTCATCAAAACATTTGGCCAAGAAAAAGAAGACATCCAAGATTTTATACAGTTATCGGATGATGTGGTAGAAAAAAATATTCATGTAGCAAAAGTGGATTCGCTATTTGATCCTACGATATCTGCTATTGTCGGTGTTTCATTTTTCCTATCAATTGTGTTTGGTGCACGATTCATCATTGCAGGAGATATGACAGTTGGAGATTTAATCGCTTTCACTGCGTATTTAGGTTTACTCGTCTGGCCGATGCTTGCTTTTGGCTGGTTGTTTAACATTGTCGAGCGCGGCCGTGCATCTTACGATCGGATTCGTGCTCTCCTGGCAGAACCAGCCGATATTGACGATGCGTCACATGCGCTGGATGTAAAAGCACAAGGTGACTTAAAAGTTCATATCGATGAGTTCAAGTTCCCCGATGATGAAC
>NZ_JBFUKT010000122.1:0-10013 GCF_056400705.1 Paenisporosarcina sp. P5_A11 | reverse complement strand
CAATTCCATCTCCACCATTAAATGAGTTTATTATTGTACCATTCAAGTCCAGGATAAAAACATTATCTATGTTCGTTTCATTCCTTGCATCGGCAATTAGGATTTTATCTGTGTCGATCCATCTAACAATTGAATACTTCAATTTTATAGGAGGAGTGAGACAATTATTATCATTTATAAATATCAAAAATTGTCTTTTTTCTTTTAAAATAACTAATAGTCCATTATCGTCTTTCCAATCTGCATCAATGATCTTATAAGAACCGAGTTTTGATGCTGTTTTTGAAAATATCACATCATTAATTATATCTATAGGCAAACAAATTCCTCCAAGTCACACATTAAATTTTATTCCCTTTTTCTTCAACTAAACTACCCCGTTAGTAGAATAAGAAATGAGCTGTCTAAACAGTTCAATGATCTTTAACTAAAGCACCCGTTAGTTAAAGAACTTAAAGCTTGCTATCTATTATTCGGCTAAAGTATGGACCGCACCATCCAGTTTCGTGTGTTTTTACATAAGTCCAGTTAAATTCTTTATCAACAACATATATATCTTCTTCGTTTATTAGGTCATTAGCAATAAACATAGATGCATTATTAAGAATTAACGCATAATCTGAGTGTTGATAAAAAATCTAACAATTGTCCTTTAGTCCATTATTAAATGCTTTTTCGGCTTGTTCATCTTTTAAACAATCTTTTTTATCAGTACTAAATATGTGCCATAAATAACCACAAAAACCGCTATTATCATACAGATAAATCGATTTCTTTTCTTCATCGCTAATATATTTGCGAAATTATATTCCCATTGCTTCCGTAAATATGGTCCCCATTTTGGTATTTCTGTTACCTTAACTTTTTTATTTTTAAGTATATCAACTATCTCCATTTAGTACCTCCAACAGTAAACGAAACTTATAAATTAAGACTAATATTAAAGGTGAAGTTCTTCAACTAAACTGCCCTGTTAGTTCAATAAAAAAAAGGCTTCACTCCTTATTGAAGTAAAGCACCCGTTCGTATTATAAGGTCAGCCAGATATTTCTGGTTGACCTTTTTTTATATCGATATATGATGACGGTAGCCGGGGTAGAACGTAAGCACCCGTGGGGCAAATGATCCCGTCAACTAAACAGTTCGCCCCCTACTTGTAGAAACATGATTGAGGCTGGTTGGGACTATGATCTCGTATAACAAGCGAAGCTATGATACTACATGAAGGTTTAGGGGTTACCGGTTAATTGTATGACAAGGAGGAGAAAAATGATGCATCCAGTCATTGGTCTGGATGTGGCAAAAGGTGAAAGTCAGGTTCAAGCATTCTTGGATAAAAAGCAACCGTACAAAAAGAGCTTTAAAGTAGCACATACACTTAAGGGGCTGACAAGCCTTCTAGAATTTATTGGGGAAATAGAAGATGTATCTGGAGAACGGCCACCCATTGTGTTGGAATCCACAGGACATTATCATACACCAATTGTCCAATATTTCGAGGACAAAGGATTCTTGTTGATAATGGTAAATCCACTCGTTTCATATCGAGCAAAGAGTTCTAGTTTACGTAAGGTAAAGACTGATATCATTGACGCTCGGCATCTCTGCGAGATGTTCTATAAAGAAGACCTAGAGCCTTATAAACAACGAGGAATCCAGCTCTTAAACCTACGAAACCTTACAAGGCAACATGAAAACATTACAGGTATGTATGTACAAACCAAACTGCAATTCCAATCCGTTCTTGACCAGGTATTTCCTGAATATTGTGGGGTTTTTGGTGACCTATATTCAATTGTTTCTTTATTAACATTACAAAATTTCCCTACTTCAGAGGAAGTTTTAGCAGTTGACGAAGAAACAATCGCGAAGAAAATAAAAGAATTATGTAAAAGCCGGTCTCAGCTATGGGCAAACGATCAGGCAAAAAAATTAAGGGCTGCAGCAGATCGCAATCCGTTTCAAAAAACCTTATACAATAGTCTTACCTTGAGTATTGATATGTATATAAATATGCTTCTTGAATACAAAAAACATCTATCCAACCTTGAAGAAGAGATAGATGTTTTAGCGAAAGATATTGAAGAATATGAGATTCTCCAATCCATACCCGGTATCGGTGAAAAAATCGCTGCAACGATTATTTCTGAAATCGGGGAAATTAATCGGTTCAATCATCCTAAAAAACTAGTGGCATTTGCGGGAATTGATCCGAGTATCTTTGAATCTGGTACATTCAAAGGAACTTTAAATCGGATTACCAAAAGAGGTTCAAGTAGACTAAGACACGCCTTGTATATGGCCGTTAAGTCTGCCATTCGTGATTGTCGCAAAAAGAGAACGACAGAAGAAATCATACCTCGTAACAAGAGACTACGAGAGTTTTATGATAAGAAACGTGAAGAAGGAAAGCCTTTTAAAGTAGCTGTAATAGCCTGTGCCAATAAACTTTTACATTGGATTTATGCACTATTAACAAGAAAGTCTACTTTCCAAGATATAGCCTAGTTTAAAAGTACAACCAAATAATCCAAAGCTTTCCAAAACATTCATTTGGAAGGTTATTTGGTATGCGTAAATGTAGTATAACATGAACTATTTACTGTCTTCATTAAAAGATGTTGACAAACTATTGGCTGGTTTAGTTCAATAGGGGCCGTGACATTCCTCTTCAACATTCTAATTCTTCTTACGTTGAAGCCGAACTTCCGCAATCGAATGTGCCTCTACAATGAGTCGCTTCGTTTCTTCTAATTTGTCGCCGATTGGATTAAGGATGCAGACAAAGTATTGCCTTGCATAATGAGGATGTGAGAGGAACACATTTAGTACCGAATAATCGATATCTTCATCCAATTGGTTAATGTTGAGTTTGTTGTATGTCTCTTTGCTTACTCCTATATTGATGCGAAATACATCATTTCGTTCAAGATTGGACACATTATCAAAGTCATTGTCTGAATTGGCAATGGTTACGAACGGTAAACGGTGGTCGTTTCCAACAAAAAATAACGTATATCCGAAGTTCTCCTCTCGTTGAACATTCGACAATTCCATTACAAATTCTTCAAATTCCACTTCGGTCATAAGACTCCCTCCAGTTGTTAAAAAAACTCAACGATACTCCATACTCTTATCTTAAAATATAGTTCAACTTATATTTTTTATTCAATTATTCGGCCACGTTAGTTCAATAAGGCGTAGTAAATATGCCGTCTTTTATTAACTGTTTTTTTGCAACACAAAAAGGAGCTTCTTGAGCTCCTTTACTTGAACTAAAGCACCCGTTAGTTTAAGTGTAAACCTTCAAAATCTTTGTAAACACTTATTCCTTCCATCCTATTGCTATATCATTAGAGGGGAATTCAATAACCAATTTAATTTGAGGTGAATAAATATATCTATCCCAATTTCTAACTTCTTCAACTCTGTGAATAATTCTGCTCAATTTTGTTTTAATGACAAATTGAAAGTTAAGATCAATAATATAACATATTTCATTATTTATTTTATGATTTTTAATTACTAGTTCTGCTAATGCACTTTCATAGTCAATAAAGTTAGAAAATATAGTTTTGTAAAATATAAGTCCCCACTCAATTCCATTATTACAAAACGGAAATACTTCAAATATTTCATCTTTGATTTTTTTAGAGTCTTCTTCAGATAAAATTTCTACTTCTTCTTTATAATCAATATGATTCGGAAATAACTCATTAACTTCCTCTAAAACAAATTCATATTCTCTTGTTTCCTCTTCTTCGATTCTTTTTTGTTTTTGCTTGTCTAACAACTCTTTGAAACGTTCTTTTCTATCCTTACACACCTTATTCACCCCAAGAAATAGAAATATATCTATCATTATATAATATTGTAGTGGTATATCAATTCCATCTGTCATTAACCTGCCCCGTTAGTTGAATAACTAATTGGTAATAATTCTTAAATGTTGAATAAATATAAGACCGTTATCATTGTTATAAAAAGAGACGTGAACAGCAACACAGTTTTTGTCTTTTTAGAGATTTCTGGAAACCTTGAATTTATATCTCCTATTAACACAGTATAGGAAAACATAATCAATCCAATTACTATTCCCCTCGCGATATCTTCTTTGCTTAACATACTAAATGATTTATTAAAGTTTTCATTCAGATAAAAGATGCACATTCCAAAAACCGAATGTAGAAAGAAAAGATATAAGAAATATTTTAATTGAACCATAGACTTAATTACTACTTAAAATTTTATGTATTCAATAAGAAAAATTAACTTACTGCACAATACGGACCTAGAGTGCAAAAAAAAGTTATAAGCTTTAGGGTGTGTATATGGACACTTTTACACGACTCAGCACAATCTTCGCATGATCAGTTCAACCGGGCCTCTTTTTATCCATTTTCTCCACACATATGAAAAGATCATGGCAATAACGAAATAGCCGGATCCATACACGATTGCAAAAGAAAGTCTTCCATTTTCCAAATATCCAACTGTCTCAAGAAAACCCAATCCAATTAATACATGCCCGATATAATGAGATAACGAAAGCTGTCCGGTATTGATTAACGCCTGCGTCAGACGAGAATCCCCTAATTTTTCGACCACATAAAAACAGATAGAAATGACGGCCACCGCTAAACATGTTGCAGATAAAACATACAGCATCGTAGGTGGCATCGGTTTCGTCGTAAACAAATAGTTCGCTGATTCAATATCAAGTACAGAAGAGGTCCATTTAATCAGGCCATAGGAAATCGCCTCGAAAACAACAGCCCCTGACAACGAATAGAGCAGTATCATTGGTCGGTTCCCCCTGTACAACCAACGTTTTCTACCGAGCCACAGGCCGCTCAGGAAAAAGCATAGCCAGGGAAAAATTGGGTGGAATCCGTTGAATAGAAGATTGCGCGTAAATCCTTCTATCGTCCAAAAGCCTGTATATTCGTGAAAGTTCGTGTCCCAACCTTTACTGTAATCGAACGCGATCAAAAACGACTGCGATGCTAACAGGATAACCGCAAACAGGCTGAGTATTATGTTATCAGATACTGTAATCAAGACCGAAGCTACAAGCATAAACAATGCGTAATAATGCAAAATATCGGCGCTCCAGCCCATTAACAAAAGAAAAATACCAATTATGAAAAGGAAAGCAGCTCTCCGGTACAAGGTGTTCCGACTTTGACGAATAACGTCCTTGTTCATGGAAACTCTTGATTTGGCGGTCATTAATGACACTCCAATGCCCGCCAGCACGACAAACAATGCTGATGCCCTTCCCTCAAACAGACTTGCTATTGCTCTCAACCATGCCGGACCATCGTTTTCTGCCTGCATCGCAAGCTTATAGTTCACGATAATCATTCCGAAGATTGCCCAGGCTCGCGCATAATCAAGGGCGGTTATACGCTGTGTCGATTGACTCATTACACGAAACCTCCTTTTATAATGATTTTGAAAGGCATTTGTGCTCCCAAGGTTGAGTTATTGATAACAAAAATATTTATGGGTTTAAAGAACTATGGAGTTAGTAAAATACTATTATATTCCAAATTAATGAGATTTAATATTGAAAAAAAGGGCAATTTGAAAGTGTGAATTGAGTTGCCAGAAACAGATGCTTTATATCAAATGCGATTAGCGGTTAATCGCCTGCTAGATAGATTTGAGAATACCGTAATTGACATGCCTCTTTCCCAAACGAGCATTGTTTGAAGCCCTTCCCCTTGTGGAAATAATTTGTTTGCTTTTTAGCACAATTGGGCATTTAATTGAATTTTATTGTTAGATAATCCTATCAAGTTATAAAAATAATACCGATAGATGAAAAAAACTCTATCGGTAAATTACAATTTTATGTAATTACATCAATGACAGCGACAGCGTGCCAAAGTTGAATTGGTGGTGTTCCAAATACTGCTATCGTTCTTCAAATTCATCATGCTTTTGAATGGTGCAAGGTTATTAACCTGCCCTGTTAATTCCAATAAGTTCAACAAAAAAAGCGTTAATCCTTCTTATCTTAACCTTAACACCTAAACAAAAAACGCCTAAAATCTTTATATATCAAGGGTTTTGGGCGTTACAAGAATGGTTGGTTATTTACGTTAAAACGGTATTTGCGAAGTGTTCCAACACAAGAAAAAGAACTGGCCAATTGTATGCTCCATACACCGTTGGTTGACATAACACCCCGATGAGGAAGTAGTCGACTTTATTACTCCATAAGAAAAGTTGCCCTTTAAAGGCAGCTGGCTTCACATTTGTATATATACCAACTGACATAATGTTAAATTAAAAAATCGTCCGATTGAACGGACGATTTTTTCTTATTGTGCTACTTCGCTGGCAATGCTTGATTCTGCTAAGCCAACTTCTTTAAGTACCTTATTTAATTCATTGTCAGCCTCTCCAAATTTTGCACGTGCCTCATCTAATACAACTTCACCTTCAGCAGCTAATGCGTCTGCTTTCATTGTATAAGCTTCTTGTATTTTGTTTAATGCTGAGTCAATTGTTTCTTGATGATCTTTTAATTCAGCAGGAACTTCTAATTCTTCTACTTTAACCGCAGCATTTGCAGCAGCTATTCTTGCAGCATCCTGCATTTTTTTAAGCTCAGCACCTTCTGAAGGTGCTTCTTCAGTTAATGCATTTTCATAAGCATTTAGATCTGCATCTACAGCATTAATAGATTGAGAGATTGATAAGTAAAACTTCATCATATCTCCAGCAGGGTTCTCTTTTTCTTCAGATGTAGTTTCTTCAGATTTAGTTCCTGCAGTCGTTGTAACTTTTTTCTCTTCTTTGTCTTCAGAACAAGCTGCAAGAACTAAAGAAAGTGAAGCAATAAGCAATAATAGTTTTTTCATCATTCAATCTCCTTTAATCTTGGGAATATTTAGTTATATTACCATAGCTGGACTTACCTGTAAATGAATTTCCAATTATTCAGCCATTTAGTTGAACAATTATAAAGCCCTTTTTATAAGTCATGGCATAGACCATGCAGAATGGGTTGACATAACCCCCGGATTGGGAAGTGATAACCTTCGTTCCAAACTTGAATAGACATTGAAAAATGTTGAATGAAATAGGCGAGATCAGGAAGATAAATAAAAAAACCGAGGCGTAACAACGCCAACGGTTTCATAGATAGGGGTTGCTACAATAGGCAGCCTCATTTTTTATTTGAATTCCTATTTCTGTCTCGGTATGTATGAGTTAAGATAATTTCTCATTGCCTCTGCATTACTTAACTCTCTTTTAGGAATTATATAGGCACTAAGCGAGCTGTTATAAAGATAGAAATTATAGTTGTCCTCTTCGAAATTTTTTAAACCAGACCAACTTACTCTGGTGTCACCATAGGTAGTAGAATCTTCAATTCCTTCTTCTGTCATAATCAAGTGATGTTCACCTAATAATCCATCGTTCTTACCCTCTCTTATCATTTTCTTAGTATTACGGATAACATAGTTATAGAAATACTTTGGAAAGAAAATAATCCACAGAATACTTATTATTAGAAAATATATAAACATCACTGGGAATGACGCATTCATAACTGTTGTAAATATATAAGTTAAAATGATAAAGAATATAGGTGGTAAAAATCTTTGCATATTCAATGCTTTAATGGCAGTTTTAGAATTTTTAATATGAAACAAATTGAATTTCAGATAATCCTCTTCTGTTAGCTTGTAATTTATCTCCATTAATAATCTCCTTTTTGATTTTGATTAAATCTCTATTACCAACTCTTGATCTCTTCCTCTATTATTATCTACATTATTATATCATTTCCCTCTTAACTAACCTGCACCGTCAGTTCAAAAAGTTCAACAAAAAAGCGTTAATCCTTCTTGGATCAACGCCACCATTGTTATTCAAATATCGTGTATTCGCAGTTTAAGAACCCCCACTACACGCAAAAAATCGCACAGGAGCATTTTCCCGTGCGATTTCTTCACATTGAATAGTCCAGCCATCCAAAATGTCAGCTATATTAAAACCAAAAAATCAACCCTACAATGACCAGTACTGGAATTAAAGCGATATACATCCATGCCTGGTTGTACATACTTTTTGCACTGCTATAAACAGCGTCTCTTTCTTTTGTAATTAACAGTGTACTTACCAGAGCGATACCCATAATGATGGCAACGATAATTAATATAATGAGATTGTTCATATTTCCTCCTTGAAGTCAACTTTATAGTAAACGTTCTCTTAGAATCTATCCTTGCATTCAATCATTGAAGTGATTACTCTTGATACAAAAATTGAATTTCTACTTTTTCCTACTGCTCTATCGCATATTATTATCATAAAGGATTTACTAAATTTATGACCATCCATTTCGGCATTAATTATACCATCCACTTCCACACTGTATAAATCATGATTCTTTACAAAAATAAAATTACTCTTGAACCACCTGCAAGGCTTCTGCAAATCGTTTTATTCCTTCATGTATATTTTCTTCTTTTTCCCTCGCGTATGTAAAACGGACATATCCCTTTTCCGAACCCATTGTTGTTCCGGGAACATATATAATCCCTCTTTTTATGGATTCTTCAAGTAGTTTCATTTCATTAATTTCTTTTCTCAACTTGCACCATATATGAATGCCGCCCTCGGGAACATGAAAATCAACTTGATTTCCTAAAAAAAATCTAAGGCTTTTGACTATTTGATCTCTTCGCTTCTTCAACTGCATGATTAACTTTTTTATATGTGCAGGAAAGTCTTCTGATTCCAGGAAATCATTTGCAATCCATTGCGTGAAGCTCGAATGTCCAAAATCAATCTGCTGCTTCGCATCTGTCAATCGTTCAATAACCGCTTTTGGACCTATAATCCACCCAATCCTCAATCCGGAAGCCACGATTTTTGATAATGAACTTATATACAGGACATTCCCATGGGAGTCCATCGACTTTAATGTGTTGACCTCATCGTCCATAAAGGAAGTTAAACTGTATGGATCATCTTCCACAATGGGAATTCCGTACTTAGATGATATGTCCAAAACAGCTTTTCTTCTACTATGGGATAGAGATGTACCAGTTGGATTCTGGAAAGCAGGATTCAGGAAAATCATTCTGATTTTATGCTTTTTATATAAGGATACTAAGTCATCCGGATTAATCCCTTCCTTGTCCATAGGCAAATAATAGGTCCTGATGCCTGCAGATTTGAATATGTGGAGACTGTAAGAATACGATGGATTCTCTATAGCTACTGCATCACCCGGCTTTAACAGGCATTGGATGACTAAATGCAAAGCCTGCTGTGCACCCGAGGTAATCAGGATTGAGGACGGATCAATTCCCTCCAATTTCCTTTCATGAATCACATGTTTTGCAATTGTATTTCTTAATATCACATTTCCCTGAGGGTGATCATAGCCCAAGCTCCCGACAAATGACCTGTTAGATGCAATACTTCTCAGCGTGCCCTGTGGGAAGAGATCTTCTGACAATTCTCCACTAGCTAAATTGATCAATTTATGATCAGCCACTTCTTTTCGGATTTTTTGGGTTACCGGTAAATTGGGCAAAATAGAGCCAGCCTCAATATATCGATTCCAACTCGGAATCCGTTTCTTCGTAATCCCCCATATATTTTTATTAATTGTTGTTCCGCTTCCCCTTTTTCTTTGGATTAGCCCATTAGATTCCAATTCATCGTATGTTGACACAACTGTACTGCGGTTAATGTTATATTCCTTGGCCAAGAACCTTTCCGACGGAAGTGGTTTATCATGCGGAAAAGTACCATCCGATATTCCTGCTTCGATATAATCCGCAAGCTGTTTATAGATCGCTTTCTTGGCATTTCTATCCGGCATCCAGTTCATTTTTCACATTCCCCTTTAGTACATTTATCATTGAAGTTGATATTGTGTTTTATGTCACGATCTAGTTACTATTTCCTTTGCTTGTCTCTATTATGGCACCAATAACACCTGGAGAAAAATTAATAGCTATTCGCCAGATTTGCCT
>NZ_JBFUKT010000121.1:0-10021 GCF_056400705.1 Paenisporosarcina sp. P5_A11 | reverse complement strand
CGATAATTCATTCGGATTCAGTGGCAATGGCAAAATGATTTATTATCCAAGAATAACCCATGCAAAATTACTTCCTGAAAAGCCTAATCAAGTCATCTACACGGATGATTTTGAAGATTTTTTACGCCAATGTTCAGTCAGTATGATTAATATTGATGGAGAATACCAGATGGAATCTGTGGAAAATGGTGATTTTAATTTTGATACATTCATCAACTATAATCCCTAAGAGGTGAACCATGATTAATTATCTGATACTTCTATTGCTCGCACTAATTGTGTTTCCAATAGTCATATTATTCGCAAAAAAGATAGATTTAAAAAAGAAATTAATGTTTTTAGTTGGCGGTTTTTTAATTGCTCTTTTAGGTTTGCTAGCGCAATCATCTCTAAGTTTTTATTATGCGTTAATAATTATGCTCGGTTTGATTTTCGCAGGTGCAGTTATCTTCACAAAACAGTTTGAAAATCAAAAATTAGCCGAAGAAGTCGCTCATGTTTATGTGCCTCAAACAATCAAAGAGGCGATTGAGAAACCAACACAACCTTATGTAGCAGCACCTAAACCTGTTGCCGAAATAAAAAATGATGACTGGTTAAAACCATCTAAGAAGGAGGACCAATAAGTGAATAATAAATTATTTGGGACTACTTTTGCGGTTCTACTTGGCTCATCAGTTTTATTTTTTGGTGTTACACAAGCAGGTACATACTTAATTAATGATGTAATTTTTGCCTCAAAACAATTTGGAGATCAAACCTATATAGGGCCATTTGATGTTTCGAACTTACTAGAAGAAGAAGCTGCAGTGACAGTTCAAACAGGTGTGAAAGGTTGGTATGATCAAGCGCAAGTGAAAATCAAGTTACAGGATGCGGTAGTTCCATTTCCTTTAAAAGCGGTTCAATTTAACACGGATAGTACACTGACTTCAGCACAAAATGGAGCAAAAAACGAACTTCAATTTGATGTCACAAAAGAATCAGTTGGGACGTTTTTAAATCAGCAATTTTCGCCTTTTGTTTTTAGCGATGAGGAAATTCTAAGTGCCACTGAGGCCATTCGTGTTGAGTTAGCTTCTGGACGAAAAGATCAAACTATTGATATTTCAAGTGCCTTATTTGCAAGCAAGACTGCAGAAGCAACAATTACTGATGTAACTTTTGATGCCATCGAACCATCTGTAGGTCTTCAAAATCTCTTATTGACTCTAGATGGGTATACCATTAATCCATTAACTACATTTTCATTATTAGAATTCATTGAAACTGCCGATGTGGGAGTTGTGACAGAGCAAGATTTATCGACAGTTGCATCCATTCTTTATGCATCTGTACTTCAAACAAATTTCGGAGTGGATGAGCGTAGTATTGGACCAATAATACCGACTACAGTTCCACTAGGTTTCGAGGCTACCATTAATCGTAAATTAGGTGTTGATTTTGTGTTCACGAATCCAAATACAACCACTTTTACGCTGAACCTTAAAAACGTTGGAACTAGCTTAAATGCTTCCTTGACTGGTTATCCATTTGTGTATAGTTATCAAACAACAGTAACCAATCGTGAAGAATTCAAACCTAAAACGATAAAGCAGTTTAGTTCGTTCGTTGAGCAAAATACAATTCGTGTTAAAACTAAAGGTGATAAGGGGGTTCAAGTTTCAGTGCTGAAAACCATTGTTTCAGGTGACGATGTTTTAGAAACTATTAATGTTTCAAAAGATTTCTATCCACCCGTACATAAAGTGGAAGTCCATCCATTAACCGTTACTGCCCCTGCTGATGCTACAGGGGCTTCAACTGATGGAACAACTGGTACCACTGATGGTTCTGGATCAGGAACTGGAGATGGGAATAATAGCGACAATACCGACGAAGAAGTAGAACCACAATATGATAAAGGTGGAAATTTAATTCCATCAAGTAAGTAATAGGGGGAAGTAACTTGATTCGTAAAAGACTGGGTGATTTATTAGTTGAAAATGGCTTAATTACAAATGATCAACTAACATCTGTGTTGCAAAAAAAACCGCGTGAAGAAATGCTTGGCGATGCACTATTGCAACAAGGAATTATTACGGAGCAACAGTTACTAGAAGTGCTGGAAATCCAACTTGGTATCCCACAAGTTCAATTATTCCATTATCCATTTGATCCGAAAATTTTTAGCTTGATACCTAAGGATTTGGCGAAACGCAGTTTGATTGTCCCTTTAAAAATCGATGGTGACAAACTATACGTTGCGATGAAAGATCCAATGGATTTCATAACGATTGACGATTTACGATTGATTACTGGTTTTCAAATCATTCCAGCGATTTCATCTAAAGAAGACATATTAAAAACGATTAATAAATATTACGAAGACGAATCGTTTGATGATTTCTTGATTGATCAAGCAGCTTCTGCTGAGAAACAAGAAGAACTATTAGATGTGGATGCACCTGTTGTGCGAATTGTAAATCAGATTATGTCTGCTGCTGTTACTCAAAAAGCAAGTGACATACATTTAGATCCTCAAGAGACCCGTTTATTAGTTCGCTTTCGAATTGATGGGGTTCTACATGATGAACGAACGCTTCCTAAGCTAATGCAAGGAATGGTCACTGCTCGAATTAAAATCCTGGCGAAACTTGATATTACCGAGCATCGTATTCCTCAAGATGGCCGGATAAAAACAAATGTTGATTTTCGACCAATCGATTTGCGTATTTCTTCATTACCAACTGTATATGGTGAAAAAATAGTGATGCGGATTTTGGATTTATCTAATAATTTAACAGACATTTCTAAGCTTGGCTTATCTGAAAAGAATAATGAGCGCTTCATGAAGGAAATTGCAAAACCAAATGGTATCGTTTTGATTTCGGGTCCTACCGGTTCTGGTAAATCTTCTACTTTATATGCGGCTCTAAACTATTTAAATAATGAAGAAGTGAATATTATTACGGTTGAAGATCCAGTAGAGTATCAGCTTGAAGGTGTTAACCAGATTCAAGTGAATTCAAACGTGGGTTTAACATTTGCGGCTGGACTGCGTTCGATACTGCGACAAGATCCAGATATTGTCATGGTCGGGGAGATTCGTGATAAAGAAACGGTTGAAATTGCCATTCGTGCTTCTTTAACGGGACACTTAGTATTAAGCACAATACATACCAATGATTCGATTGCTTCTGTTACTCGTTTATTAGACATGGGTGTTGAACCATTTTTAGTTACCAGTTCAATAAATGCAGTGGTTGCACAACGTTTAGTGCGACGCGTTTGTCGTGATTGTAGTGAAAAACAAGAACCAACAATTCGAGAAATTGCGATTTTCCAAAAACGTGGACTTGATATTCAAACGATATCGCGTGGCAAAGGTTGTCCTTCTTGTGGGATGACGGGCTATCGTGGCCGGATGGCTATACATGAAGTGCTCGTGGTAGATGACAAAATTAAAAATGTGATTAACAAGGGTGGAACAGCAGCTGAAATTCGAGAAATTGCACAAGCCAATGATACCATTTTTTTAATTGATGATGGATTAATGAAAGTACGAGAAGGCAAAACGACGACAGAAGAAATTCTTCGTGTTGCCCTCCAAGATTAGGTGGAAAAATGAGAGAATCAGTCGATCAATTATTAACCAATGCTTTTCATCAAAAAGCATCAGATATTCATATAACCGTCGGAGTTCCTCCGATTTTTCGTGTCCAAGGAGATTTAGTGAAAATTGGATCCACAGCTATTACTGCAGAGATGTCCCGAGAAATGGCGCGAGCAATCACACCTGATAAATTATGGGACACGTTTTTAGAACTCGGTGAGCTGGATTATTCTCATGTAGTTGAAAATGTTGCTCGTTATCGTGTAAATGTATTTCATCAAAAAGGGAAAATCTCTATTGCTTTTCGTACGATTCCGCAAATAATTCCAACAGTTGAGCAATTACAAATGCCCAATACGTTGAAAAATTTAGCGGAAACGAAGCAAGGTTTAATCCTTGTAACAGGTCCAACAGGCTCTGGGAAGTCAACAACATTGGCTGCGATGATTAAACATATGAATACGGAATTAAGTTTACATATTATAACTCTGGAAGATCCGATTGAATATATGCATGAACACGGCACGAGTATCATTGACCAACGTGAAGTTGGCTTTGATACGAAGTCATTTACAAGTGGCTTACGTGCCGCATTACGACAGGATCCAGACGTTATTCTCGTAGGGGAAATGCGTGACTTAGAAACCATAAGTATTGCCATCACAGCTGCGGAAACAGGTCACTTAGTGCTTGGTACTTTACATACATCAAGTGCGGCTTCAACCATTGAACGTATAATTGACGTTTTCTCACCAGAACAACAAGCGCAAGTACGAACACAACTTGGTGGTGTATTAAAGGCAGTAATCAGTCAACGTCTAATTAAAACAGTCGATGGCAAAGGCCGACGAGCTGCAACCGAAATCTTAATTACCAATCCAGCTATTTCGAACTTAATTCGTACGGCAAAAGTACATCAAATTCCAAACGTCATTATGACCAATCGCGCACTTGGCATGCATATGATGGCAACTTCGGTGAAAGAGTTGGTCGAGTCTGGCCAAATTACACAAGAAATGGCGCAGCCATATCTTGAAGGAGAAGAACATTAATGGCACGTTTCCAATATGCCGGTCGCGACCGTAAAGCCGTGCGAAAAGGGATTGTACAAGCAGCGAACCAACGAGAAGCAATCATGAAGCTTCGCGATGAAGGCATTCGCATAACTGAAATAAAGCAGATGGCTGAAACTGCGCTTCAAAAGGATATTTCCTTTGGTAATCCGGTAAAACGCGAACAATTTATAATGTTTTTACGTCAATTTGCGACACTTATGAGAGCTGGCGTTACTATAGTTGATTCATGTGTCATCCTTGCTCAGCAAGTAGAGTCTAAAGCCTTGCGTCGTGCTCTCCTAGAAATATCTGATGATTTAAAAAGCGGAAATGCTTTATCCGAAGCAGTTAAAAAATTCCCTCGAATTTTCGAACCGCTTGTAATTAACCTAATGCAAGCTGGTGAATTAACTGGTTCTATTGACGAATCGTTGGATCGATTAGCCACACACTTTGAGAAAGCATATGTCACAAGACAAAAAGTAGTATCTGCAATGACCTATCCATTAATAGTGGCAGTCTTAGCAGTTGGAGTAGTGATATTTCTTTTAACGTCTATCGTACCTATGTTTGTGGAAATGTTCAGTAGTTTTGGTGGAGAATTGCCGTTACTTACGAGATTCGTAATGGGGGCAAGTGATTTTGTACAAGGATATTGGTACATATTAGTAGCTATTGCAGGCCTTTTTACTGGAGGACTGTGGTTAGTTAAAAGAGATGCAAAAGGACGCTATATGTTAGATACGTTTTTACTGAAAATGCCGCTCTTCGGAAACATATTAAAAAAAGCAGCACTTGCACGTATGACTCGTACACTAAGTTCTTTATTTTCGAGTTCTGTCCCAATCTTAACAGCCCTTACAATGGTTGAACGTGTGGTTGGCAATGAAGTGATTGGAAAAGTGATTCTCCAATCGCGTGATGGGTTAGAGCGAGGAGAGTCGATGACAGGCCCAATGATGGGACACTGGGCTTTCCCGCCCCTTATACCTCACATGATTTCAATTGGAGAACAGACCGGTGCTCTTGATCACATGTTGGAGCGAGTAGCCGAATTCTATGAAAAAGAAGTCGATGCAGAGACTGATAAACTAAAAGCCATGATAGAACCTCTAATGATTGTTTTGTTAGCGGGACTTGTAGGTACTATTGTTATGGCAATAATGTTACCTATGTTTGGTATGTTTGAGAATATGGATAAAATGTAGAAGAAGGCTATCGCCTATATATTGGCTATATAAAGGGACTTATGTTTGGTTTTCGAGAAACAGCTTATTACCTATATTGGGTGTATTAAGGAACAGTTACATCAGATAATATAAGTAATATATACTGAAATAAAAATGAGCATAAAGTCTATTTATCTATATATTTCGACAAATATATATGTTATTATACAAAAGTACTCATAAGTACCAATATTTAGAGAAAAAAGGGGGCTTCATGAATGAGGAAATTCATTCAACAAAAGTTAAAAGAACAAAAAGGTTTAACATTAATCGAGCTTTTAGCAGTAATCGTAATCTTAGCGATTATCGCAGCTATCGCTATTCCGGCGATTGGGAATATTATTGAGAACAGTCGTCATAATGCAGCACGTGCTGATGTTCAAAATGTTTTAGCTTCTGCAAATTTATATTTCACTGAAAATGGCTCGCCAGATACAACTGTTATAGATCAAGATGATCTAGCAACGTTTGTTGATGATTTTGGAAATGTAACGAAAGCTACAGTTACGAAAAATTCTACTACTGGTAATACTATTGCAGCAACTGTTGTGACTGATCAAGGAACATATAATTTCACTACCTTAAATAACAATGGCTTGAGTGATTTAACTGCTGCTAATATAAACGCTTTATTTACTCCAAAACCATAAAAACATAAATTACTCGGATTAAATCAGGAGCTGATTCCATGAGATTAACACCATCGTTCTTAAACAAACGCACACGCGTGGCGACGGTTACAATTGAAGAAGATGCGATCCGAATGGTAGAAGTGAAGTCAACGTCTCCTTTGCATGTAGTTTGTGCAGAGGAGCGTTCTTTGCCTTCTGGCATTATAACGGATGGCAAAATTGTGGACGCGGATACGTTGGTGTCGATTTTAGGCGAGGCCGTGGATGAATGGAAACTTTCCCGCAAATCCGTTCGCTTCTTAGCACCCGACGAATATGTGATTATCCGCAAACTTACTTATCCTCCAGATGTTCGAAAGGATGAGTTAAAGGGCCACTTCTTCATTGAAATTGGTTCGACACTTTACTTACCGTTCGAAGACCCCGTGTTTGATGTGGTTCCCTATATAACTACTTCGACAGAAACCAAAGAAGCTATTTTAATCGCTTCTAAAGAGAGTATTTTGAATACATATGAAGAAGTTTTTGAAGACGTAAAGATGAAACCAATTGTGGCCGATATTGGACCACTAGCTTTATACAGATTGGCTTTTTTACAACATGAGTTTACTGGTGAAGAACACATTTTATTATTGGATGTCAAAAACGATAACTATATAGTGTCTATTTTCCATCAACATTTCCCTTTATTTATGCGTCCTGTGGAAGTACCCGAGCAAGATCAATCGAGTTACTTTAGTGGAACGCAAACATCTAAAATGGAAACACTCATTTCTGAAATTGAAAAACTTATTAATTTCTATCGCTACAACATGAATCAAGGAAATGAAGGTATAACCCATGTGTTACTTAACGGGGAGTTAGATGGATGGGAAGAGTTATTGCAACAACTCGAATCACGCTTTGAGATTAAAACTTCAACTGTTATTCGTGAAACGATTTATTTAGAAGATGGAAAAGCAATTCCTGTTCGTTTTAATCGAGCGCTCGGACTAGCTTTGAAAGAGGTATGATGATGTTAGTAGATATAAATTTACTTGGCGATAAAGAACGGGATCGTCCTGCCTTTGTCGTAGCAGCCATTTCACTTATTCTTTTAGGATTAGTTACGGGGCTTGTTTTCTATTTCCTAGGAAATACATATAGCAACAAACAGCAAGTGCTTGCAGCGCAAAGCGCAGAAGTCGTTGGACAACAAGCTGCTATCAAAGAACAGATGGTAACGACTGCAGCATTAAGTGATACACAGAAACTGCAAAAAACAGTTGAGTGGGCTGAATCTTATCAATATGACACTTTGCCATTGATTCGTGAACTTACTTCGTTGTTGCCAGAACGTGGATTTATCATGAGCTTTGCCTTTACAAAGCCTAACCAAGTGAACATATCTGCTCAATTTGATACATCTCGTGATACGGCATTTTACTTAACTCAACTTAAATCCTCTGAAATGATTACGGATGTAGAGTTATCAACCGTTTCTTATCAACCTGTAACTGAAGAGGTAGTCGAGGAGACTGATGACAAGACTAAAAAAGTTAAAGCGACAGAGGAAATTATGCCTCGTTATTTAGCTACTTATACGGTAACTTTCTTAGATACACGTACGCCTGCCGATGGAACGGCTGTCCCAGTTGATCCGAACGCACCGCCTGTCGAAGGTGAAACACCGGCACAGGGTGAAACACCAGCAGAAACACCTGCTACAGATACACAACCTCCTGCAGATGATGCACAAGGAGATGATGCAGATGAGTAATTTAACAAGAAAACAAAAAGAAATTGGTCTTATTGTATTAGCTAGTTTATTTTGCCTAATTATGATTGCGTATGCATATTTCACATTTTATGTGCCGAAAAAAGAAAGTTTAGCAGTTGCTGAAACTACGCTTACAACTGATAGACAAGTGTTGTTTGCATTGGAGCAGCAACTTGCCGATCAACCTGAGACACCAATTGTCAGTTCACTCGAGCTGCAAAAGAAAGTACCGATTGACCCTTTGACGGAATTAATCATTTTGCAAATTGAAAAAGCTGAAGTCGTGTCGAAATCACTTGTCCAGTCGATGGGTTTTTCACAAGGACCTTTTGTTATTGAAGCCCCTCCAGAAGGGGTGGAGACACTACAACAACTTCTTGTTACTTTAACAATTGAGACATCAACGTATACTACGTTGGAAGCGTTCATTGATGAAATTGAAAAGTTAGATCGCATACTTATTGTGGATAATATTTCATTCAGTTCACCTGCCGAAGTAACAACAGATGAAATTGATCCAGCCAAATTGCAACTGTCATTGTCGTTCACGGCTTTCTATCGCCCGGATTTACTTGAACTTCTTGATGAAGGACCTAAAGTCGATACGCCTTCACCTGCAGAAAAATCGAATCCACTCCCAACGAATGACATTATAGATGGTGGAGAAGAAGTCGCTGCAAAAGCTGGAGCAGCGAAGACAAAAAAAGCGGAAACATCTAAAACGGTTACAAAAGCTCCTGGTAAAAAGACTGTAACAAAGGTTGCAACTGCTCAGTCAACTAAAGTTGAACCAAAAGCAAAAGTAAAGCCTATAGTAAAACCCAAAACAAAAGTTAACCCAAAACCAATTTCTAGACCCAGTTACTACAAAGTAAAACATGGAGACACTTTGTTCTCGATTTCGCAGAAATTTTATGGAAGTCGCTCAGGCGAAAGGAAAATCAAACGAGCAAATGGCTTACTGTCGAATAAAGTCATGACTTATCAAACTCTATACATCCCAAAATAATCACAGAAAACTGGAGAGCTCATCATATCTCCAGTTTTTGTTTCACTACTTTTCTGGTGAATTTCAGGAAATAACTTAAAATCATAATTAAACGTTAGCAAGAGTACTTAATTGTTGAAGATTGAGAGGCATTTATGGAAATCCTATATACAATTTTATTTTTTATTTACGGACTTATTTTTGGCTCATTCTTTAATGTTGTCGGATTGCGCGTACCTAAAAACGAATCAATCGTAACGCCACCTTCACGTTGCACAATATGTGATCGTCGTTTGACGTTTAAAGATTTAGTTCCCGTGTTTTCTTTTGTTTTTCTAAAAGGTAAATGCCGTGGCTGTGGTACAAAAATTAATTGGATTTACCCGGTGATTGAACTGACAACTGGAGTGTTATTTGCATTTGCTTTCTGGAAAATCGGGTTTTCATTTGAGCTTATCGTAGCGATTCTATTTATTTCCATGCTAGTAATCATCACCGTATCTGATTTGGCATATATGTTGATTCCAGACAAGGTCTTGTTATTCTTTGGCGTATTATTAATTATTGCTCGTGYCTTTTCTCCACTAAACCCTTGGTGGGATAGTATCATTGGTGCTGTTGGAGGGTTTGGTCTTTTGTTGTTAATTGCGATATTGTCGAAAGGTGGCATGGGTGGTGGCGATATCAAATTGTTTGCGGTTATTGGGTTAGTTTTAGGGATCATTCCTACACTGTTAACGCTGTTCTTGGCCGCATTTATTGG
>NZ_JBFUKT010000120.1:0-10068 GCF_056400705.1 Paenisporosarcina sp. P5_A11 | reverse complement strand
TCCTTCAAGTACGATTGTTAAAAGACATGATCGCTCACATGTTTAAAGGTGAAAAATCAGATGCCGGCGTTTCTTCATTCCAAGCATTTTCAATGGCTTTGTCAGGACGAATTGGGACAGGAAATATAGCGGGTACAGCAACTGCAATCGCATTCGGAGGTCCAGGGGCAATTTTTTGGATGTGTGCCATTGCATTTATTGGGGCTTCTAGCGCATTTATAGAATCAACACTGGCTCAGATTTATAAAGTGAAGCAAAATGGGCAATATCGTGGAGGTCCAGCCTACTACATAGAAAAAGGGATCGGTTTAAAATGGTATGGGAATATATTTGCGATTGCCACTATTGCCGCTACAGCTTTTTTGTTACCTGGGACTCAATCGAATGCGATTGCAGTTGGGATGGAAAATGCATTTAGTTTGCAACCATGGGTAACGGGTACTGCTATTACAGTCATTCTTGGATTTATTATAATTGGTGGTGTTAAACGGATTGCACATGTGGCTCAAATAGTAGTGCCTTTTATGGGAATCATTTATATGGTTTTTTCAATTGGAATTATTATCTTTCACATTGCAGAATTACCAGATGTATTAATGCTAATCCTTCGAAGTGCTTTTAACTTAGACGCCACTTACGGTGGAATGATGGGGTCGGCAATTGTTTGGGGAGTCAAACGAAGCATATACTCTAACGAGGCGGGTCAAGGAACTGGAGCACACGCTGCCGCAGCTGCGGAGGTGTCTCATCCGGTAAAGCAAGGACTTGTTCAAGCATTCTCTGTGTATATAGATACGCTGTTTATATGCACGGCTACAGCTTTAATGATTTTACTTACAGGTATGTATAATGTTCAACCCGATGGCAGTGGCAGTATGTTCATAGTTGAAAACTTACCAGGTGTTGATGCAGGTCCAGGATACACCCAAGAAGCAATAGATTTTGTCATACCTGGAAAAGGGGCTGGCTTCGTAGCGATTGCACTATTCTTTTTTGGATTCCCCGCAATTATGGCCTGCTATTACATTGCTGAAGTGAATGTAGCTTATTTAGTAAAAGGTATACCTTATAAAATTGCCGTTTTTTTATTAAAAGTTATTCTGTTATCTTCTTCATTTTATGGAGCGATTCGAAGTGCAGATCTTGCTTGGGCGCTCGGTGATGTAGGTTTAGGTATTATGGTTCTGCTGAATTCTGTAGCACTTTTGCTTTTAGCGAAACCGGCACTTGTTGCGTTAAAAGACTACGAAGAGCAAAAAAGGAAAGGAAAAGATCCAGTTTTCAATCCTACAAGACTTGGAATCAAAACCGCTGATTTTTGGGTAAATAGCTTTAAATATAAAAAATAAATATCGAAGGAAAACATATATTTTTTTGTTTTGTACACTTTTACTGAAAACTATCTATTCTCAACATACTTGCGGGTATCTGTATCTTCATTATTTTTAAGGATATTGCAATCGTTTCTTGTGGATTGGCGTTTATCGTCTAAGTAATACTTGGATTTAAAACCTTAAAACCCTACATAAGAAATAAAAACGATGACTTTAGATTTCTGCAGTCATCGTTTTTTAATTTCCTTAAGAATATCTTCATTATTTTCCTACCTTTTCCTTCAGACTTATTGGTTACACTAAGAATACTTGAGGGGAGAGAAAATGAATGATTCAAATAAGAGATTTATGCCATACATTTTCGATTGGAAAAAGAGGAAAAGAAAAACGGGTACCTGTATTAAAAAATGTGTCACTTGAAATTGAAAAAGGGCAAATTGTTTCAATTGTTGGTAAAAGTGGCTCTGGAAAGTCTACTTTGCTCCATGTATTAGCAGGATTTATGAAACCGGAATCAGGATCAATTCAAGTAGCCAATCAAGAAACCGCACTTTTGTCTGAGAGTGARCACGCTGCTTTCCGCTTAAATCATTTCGGATTTATCTTTCAAAACTTTCAATTAATGCCTGGTTTAACGGCCTTTGAAAATATTGAACTTCCTTTGAAATTAAAAGGGGTGCCCAAAAAAGAACGTCAAATTAATGTGGAAGCATTAGTGAAAAAAGTGGGATTAACTCAAGTCGCAGATCATTATCCAAATGAATTATCTGGAGGTCAGCAACAACGAGTAAGCATTGCAAGGGCACTAGTTACGAATTCGCCGATTATTTTAGCAGATGAGCCGACAGGTAGTTTAGATTCTGAGACAGAGCAAGAAATTCTTTTGTTAATTCAATCGCTCAATGAGTCTCTTGGATTAACATTTGTCATTATTACTCATGACGATGAAGTAGCGAATATTGCGCATAGAAAGTATCGTCTCCACGATGGCGCATTAGTAAATGGAGGTGTGTTACATGTCGTTTAGAGACCAAATTGACTTTATTCGTCAGCATATGAAGAAGAATAAATTACGTGTATTTATGACTGTTCTTGCAGCTACGATGGGATGTGCATTTTTAATCGTTTTAGCATCTGTTGGATTTGGACTACATAAAACAATGACAGATGAAATGATGTCTAATCAACTCCTTACAGAGGTAAGGATTTTTGGCAGGGAAGATGGCGATTCCCAAATTACAACAGCCGATCAACAAAAGATGAGCGAACTTGAAAACGTCAAGGCGGTGGTAAGTCGGTCATACGTTGATGGTGTTACCTCCATTTCAATGAATGACCGGACAGGCCAAGGGGACGTCCAATTAACAAACCTAAAAGAAGAAGAAAAAGCAAATTTGGCTTTATCTGAAGGTGAGATGCCAACAAAACCGAATGAAATTGTCATTGGCTATCACTTTGCTCAAAAATTATTGACAGAAGCTGAAACTGAATTAGCCTCACAGTCTGAAGATGAAATTCCTACCGGATATACAGAAAGTATGATTGGTAAAACAATTTCATTAGAACTCACGCCGTTGACTGAAGAAAAAAGTGACCCAAAGGTATGGGATTTTGTAGTAACAGGAGTTGCGAAGGAGCCGGCCAAAGATTGGATGATGGATCTTCGTGTATTAATAGATGAATCCTACCGCACTGAATTTCAAGAGTTTACACAACCAGAAGTACCTGCGGAAGAAAGTTATTTCGAAGTGTACGTATACGCAGATGATATTCAACATGTAGGGGCAATTACGGATACATTGAAAAATGATGGCTATAATGTGTATTCAATAACAGAAGAAATGGAAACGATGGACTTATTCTTTACTGCACTAAAGGCAGGATTGTTATTTGTTGGAACCATTGCAGTACTCATCTCATCAATAGGTATTTTTAACACGATGACAATGGCCGTTACAGAAAGAACACGAGAAATTGGTGTTATGAAAGCAATTGGAGCGAATCCCAAACTCATTCAACGATTATTTTTGATAGAAAGTACATGGATTGGTGTATTAGGAACAATAATTGCTGTTACTTTGTCCTATGGTATCAGTTATTTAGCGAATTGGATCATCCCAGAAATCGTCATGAACATCGTAGCAGAAGAAGGAATGGAAGACATCAGTGTGACAATTTCATTAATCCCATGGCAACTTGTGGCTATTGCATCCTTTATAAGTATAGGAGTGGCGATGATTTCAGGATGGAGGCCAGCTAGGAAAGCTACGAAGATTGATGTTATTCAAGCATTGAGACAGGAGCTATAAAAAGGTAATATTTACTCGTAAAAAGAGCCTAATTTCACATTTGTGAAATAGGCTCTTTTTGTTGTTATTACCAAAAGGGAAATAATCTTTTGAAAAAAGGGATTAGGTGTCTCAGGAATATTAAACATTTCCCAATGTGAAATAGCTCTTTTGGAGAGATATTAGTATCTCTTCTTAATATTCGACGATTTCTCCCAAAAAAAGTAATTTATTCGACAGAAGCTTACATAACCTCCTATGTACTAAGAAAAGTAAATGATTTACATTGAATTAGTAGGAAAAACGATTCACTAATTCAGGTTTTTTAAAATTTGTTTTTTATAACAAAGTTAAAAAGAACTATCGTAACATTATTCATTTAAACATAAAGTCATCTATTTTAGGTATCTTGAATCAACAGATATTTAAAAAACTACTCGAAAAGAATCTCCAGATCTCGATTCATTTRATGAGCCTAATGAGATGAAAAATGAGCAATAAAAGAATTGTGAATTTAGGTATAAAGCACATTGTGCTTTTACTATAAAAATTTTGGCCGTGAGCCCCGAAGGAGAGGAAAAATGAATAGAGTATTCAATTCGGGTTAATTTTACCAGTGATTAAACTAGTAATCGCAGACGTTTTAGAAGAGGCTCAGGTTGATTTAAGCGGAAAATACAACTGATGTAAATATTGTTGCGGATGCAACAATTCCTATCTCTTTTCTGATAGAGAATATTTATAACAGTTGGAAAGGAATGGTAACCATAAAAAAGATTTTTGGCATTATTCTTACGTTCACCTTTTTAATAGGAGCAGGATCGATTTATGCAAATGTCGACTCAGCAGCCAACCTCTCTAATTGGTATGAAAATTCATTTCAGAAGAAAAGTAGTGAGTTAGGTACTGCAACAGCAACAGGAATCTTTAAAACTATAAGAAATGCAAACGTGTTTGTTGAAGGAACTAAAGAAACTATAGGTTCTATCATAGAAAGTTTTCGTGATGAACAAGTTAAAAAAGTGGTAGCTGAAATCGTTGATTATCAAAATGACATTGAGAATCAAATCGATACTACAGTTACTGAGTTGGAAAAAGAAAACTTTGACGATTACGCTGAAAAAGCCGAAGTTGAAGAAGAAATCGAACAAGATATCGAAAATATCTTGGAAGAAGTATTAAGTGAACAATAAAATGAATTTCTCTATAGATGAAAATTCATCCAAAAAACAAAACCACAAAGGGGACATTTAAATGTTAAAAACAATCAAAGGTAAAGTAATCGCAGGAACAGTATCAGTAGTTTTATTATCAAGCGCTGGAGCAGCATTTGCGAGTTCGAATGCGGGAACAAAATTGCAAAATTGGTACGCTGGTCAATTTGGAGAAGCTACTTCAGACATTGTAGGAAATGTGGAAAGTAATGTATCAGGAAGAATTAATGGTTTAGCTACTGAATACGAAGGCTTAAAAACAGCTGCAGGAACAAGTATTAGTACTGATGGAACTAATGCAACTAATACAGCAAGTGGTAAAATTGAAACAGAAACTCAAGAACACATCGATGCTATTAATGCGAAACAAACTCAAATTGAAGGTTATATGAATGGTCAGTTTGCAGCACTTAAATTTGCGGCAAACGGATTAATTAACCAAGCTGGAAGTGCAGCATTGGGATATGCAAATAATGATTTAACTACTTTCACAGGAGAAAAAGGTAATGCAGCACTTACTAGCTTGACTTCAAAACTTGACACTGATACAGATGAAGCAGTTGCTGAATTACAACAAGCTATCACTGATGCAAAAAATGAACTTCAAGCTCAATTAGATACAAAAGAAGCTGCTACTACAGCTGATATTATAGCTGCCATTGATGCTAAAATTGTTGAACTTCGTGGCAAAATCACGGCTAAACGTGATGCTTTAGTTGCTGCTCAAAAACTTCTTATTGACGCAAAAGCACTTGAGCTAGAAACTGCAGCTAAAGCAGAATTACAAGGCGTAGTTGACGGCATTTAATTATCACTTTTAATCATCAATAGGGACCTCGTAGTTCGAGGTCCTTATTCTTTTCAATGGAGGAATTAGTATGTTAAGTAGAAGTGATAGATACAAAAAACAAAAGAAAAAACGGAGACTGCTTCAGGTATTTGGTGCTCTGATTATAAGTGTTAGCATTGGTAGCGGTGTAACTACTGTTAATGCTGATCAAGACATCAGTAGCTTGCTGACTAACTGGTTTAACGGTAAACAATCAGCATCTATTCAAGAAATAGATAAAGCAATTACGGCAGAAAAAGAATTACTTAAGCTGGAATTGAAAGAAGCTTTGAAAGCAGAAATGCAAGCTGCCGAACATGAATTAGATACATTCACAGTTGCAGAAAAGAACGCACGCATTGCTTCTTTAAATAAATATGCAGAAGAATTAATAGCTAAAATAAACATAGATAACAGTGCTGAAAAAGCGAAAGTTACTAATGAATTAAACGCAATTATTGCAAATGCTATCAAAAATATGGATGCAGTAAAAATCTCACCAGCGACTCCAAAACCAAAACCCGAAAAACCAAAAGAAAACTCAAAACCAAAACAAACACCAGAACCACCAACAGTTACTGAACCAGTTCCAGAACCTGTAATCGAACCACCAGTTGCAGTACCAGTTCCAGAGCCTGTAACAGAACCAGTGCAACCACCAGTTGCCGAACCAACACCAGAACCAGTAACAGTAACMGAACCAATCACTGAACCAAATTCTGATCCTGCTTCATCTGATGCAATTATTGATAGTCCTCAAGCAAATCGTAATACGGATGTTGAGGATGAAAAAGTAGGAGTGGAGTAGGATTTATACATTGGATTACTTGAAGGCTCTCAAAAAGGGCCTTTTTTATTTTGATAATGATAACAAGGTGGGAAAAATCATAATAAGAAGTTATGAAAGTTTCTGAGATAAAGGTCTTTTTTCATCATTCAAATTCAGTTATAAATACATATAGATTTGGAGAGAATGGTTATAGTTGCTGGAAAGGTGTGATAAATCATGAAAAAAGTTCTAAACATTATTATTTTATCTTTTATATTTTTTAGTGCAGGGTCTATTTTCGGGACGGGTGGTTTTGATACCAAATCCACTGTTCGGAATATTGATTCACTACAAACGCAAACTATTGAGTTAGGGTATACATCTGCAATTGATGTTTGGAAAACCTTCAAGCAAGTTGAATTTTTCATAATAGAATCACAGGAAAACATGGAAGCGACAATCAATCAATTTCGGGATGAGCAAGTGAAGTTAGCTGTTGCTGGCCTCATTAATTATAAAAGTGCTACTAAAAGCAAACCAGATGTTTCTTCATCGGGTACAAAATCAGTATTAGAAGTAGAAGAACCAATAATACCCGTGACTAATGATTTACCACCAAAACAAGAACCAATGCTCAAGACATCGGGATCACCTGAGTCAACAACAACTACCTCAAATGATTCACTGGAAGATAGTCCTGAATTAAATCGCGATACTGATGTAATAGATAAAATGTTGGAATAAATTTTAATACGCTTTAATAATTGAAGGCTCTCTAAAAGAGTCTTTTTATTTTGGTTAAATGCACTTGTTTGCAGCAGATGGCCGATCAGTTAATAATGCACTGGGTTTTCCAGGAATTTTCCGTGGAGCATTAAATGCAGGTGTTAATGATATTACCTATCCGATGTTTGTTGCCGCAGCAGCACTGCTATCGCAAATCACACGAAGCCAGGTGATTTAATTCCAAATCCTTTAGACCCAACTGTTCATCAAGTAGTTGCAAGAGCAGTTGAATTAGCTGCACAATCAAACGAATAAACAAAAACCGTCATCATTCCATTGTGAATGAGACGGTTTTTGTTTTATGATGAGTAGAGATGGGGGTGCCTACATGACAAAAGTTTGTTATCATCATGCAACATTTTATACGATGAAAAGTATCAACGATACAGTGGAAGCTGTATTAGTGGGAAATGGCAAGATTATTGAAATTGGGTTATTTGAAGATCTAAAAAAGCAAGCTGATCAATGTATCGATCTACAGGGCTCATTTGTCTATCCAGGCTTTGTCGATAGTCATATCCATTTGATTGGACATGGAGATAAATTGCGTCAAATTGATCTTTCTACATATACTTCTGCAGAAAAAATGACTGCAGACTTACAATTACTTCTTAACAATCATCCAAGTGGTGAATGGTTTGTAGCCGAAGGATGGAATGAAAATAACTTTGCTGATCAAAAAATCCTTTCTCGATATGAATTAGACAAGTTATCTTCTGGTCCTCTTGCGTTAAAAAGAGTTTGTCGACATGCCATGATTGTGAATTCTGCGGCACTCCAAATAGCTGGAATAACAAGAGATACCCCTGACCCAGATGACGGTGTCATTGTAAGAGACGACAGTGGGGAGCCTACGGGTTATTTATTAGATGGGGCAAAAGCTATTATTGAAAAGCATATTCCTGAAGTTTCTATCAATCAATTGGTCATTTCCTTAGAAGCCGCAGTTAATGATTTACAATCGCGCGGATTTACTGGCGTTCATACAGAAGATATGAGTTATTACGGGAAGTATTCAAAACCACTTCAAGCATTTAAAGAGGTTATTGGTGAAAGTCGGAAGTTCCGTGTTAATTTGTTACGTCATCATACTGTGTTTGATGAAATGAAAGCTGAAGCGAATTATGATGAACCTTGGATTGAACCGGGGGCTATGAAAATATTTATTGATGGCGCTCTTGGAGGACGTACAGCGTTGCTTAGTGAACCATATGCTGATGATCCAACAACACAGGGGGTATCCATTCACTCGCAAGAAGATCTGAATGCATTAGTAGCAAAAGCACGTTCTTATGGTGAAGCGGTAGCAGTTCATGCCATAGGTGATTTAGGTATGGAAATGATCGTAGAGGCAATTGAAACACATTCTGTTCCTACAGGTAAACGAGATCGTCTCATTCATGCAAATGTGTTGAGAGAAGAATTAGTAACAAGGATGGAAAAACTAGATGTGGTACTCGATATTCAACCTAGCTTTGTAACTTCCGATTTTCCGTGGGTAAAAGAACGACTTGGAAATGCACGAATGGACTGGGCATATGCATGGAAAAAACTAACGAATCGGGGCATGATGCTAAGTGGTGGCTCTGACTCGCCAATAGAAGAAGTGGATCCGCGCCTTGGTTTATATGCAGCGGTGACCAGAAAAAAACCTGAAGAAACACACGATGGCTATCAACCTGAAGAGAAATTATCTCGTTTTGAAGCAATTGCTCTATACACGATAGGCAGTGCGCAAGCTATTTGTAAGGAACATGAACGAGGCTACATTGATATCGATTTTGATGCAGACTTTACCGTGTTTGATCGTGATTTGTTTGAAGGACCAGACGAACAACTACTTAATGCACAAGTGGTGAAAACGATTATTGCAGGAGATATTGTCTTTGAAAAATAATTAGAAAAAACGAGTAGCGGGAGATGCTACTCGTTTTTCTTTGTCAAAATAGTAACCCTCTGCTTTTTGACTACTCAATTATGGGTTTCATCCCTCACATTAGTTTCTGACCATTAGTTGGAGGTTTTCGACCATTCAACTGATGTTTCCATCCACTCATTGAAGGTTTCCGACCATTCGCCTGGAGAACGACACCAATCCTCCCTAAAAAGACAACAAGATCGTTTTTACTCGAAGGAAAAGGTTACGCCAAACTAAAAAACTCAAAAAACTTCTTTATAATCAGTCACTTCACGTAACGCTGCTTCTTCTTTTGGTATCCGTACACTTAAAATAATTATATTCAATAAGGTAAAGACGATTGCTGTGAAATACGCCTCAAACATCAATGGAATGATAATGATTTCGCTTGTTACCACAACGTAATTAGGATGTCGTATGAAGTGAAATGGTCCTTTTTTCACCACATGTGCTCCTGGTAAAACGAGTATTTTCGTATTCCAAAAACGACCGAGGGATGCAATGACCCAGACTCTCATTATTTGTAAACTTATAAATACCACAAACAAAAGTAACCAAAAGCGGGACACAGCTTGTTTGAAAACCATAAATTCTATGATTAAACTAATAAAAAACCCAATATGAATAGCCACCATATAAGGGTAGTGATTGGCACCTACTTCATAACCACCTTTGGATTTTATCCATTTTTCGTTATTTCGGGCCACCAATAATTCTAAAATTCGCTGAAAGATAATAAATCCAACTACACAAATGAAAAGTGTCATTATTATTGCCATTCGAGCAAAATAAGCTCACCACTAAATCCAGGTCCGAGGGCTGTTAAGAGTCCTTTATCTCCAACATGGCAATCTAGCTTCATGAAATCTTCCAATACATAAAGTACCGTTGGAGAGGACATATTGCCATGTTTTCGAAGGATACCTCTAG
>NZ_JBFUKT010000119.1:0-10286 GCF_056400705.1 Paenisporosarcina sp. P5_A11 | reverse complement strand
ACCCAATGCCGAGTAATCAGGTAGGAATAATATATAATAAAAAGGAGAATTTACTATGGGGCGTGAATTCGTAGAGATTTTTGATAAATGGGTAGAGTCTTATGATGCATCAGTCTCAGGACAAGATCCTGAATATCGTGATGTATTTGAAAAATATGATGAGATACTTTCTGCAGTTACAAATAAGTCTTTAGGGGCAGTTGTTGAATTCGGAACAGGAACTGGCAACTTAACGGCGAAGTTATTAGAAGCGGGTCATTCTGTTATTGGAATTGAACCAAACGATGCGATGCGTCGAGTCACGGCGAAGCGTTTTCCTGACTTAGTGTTAATAGACGGTGATTTATTAGATTTTGAGAAACCACAAAAGGTCGAAACGTTCGTTAGTACGTATGTATTTCACCATTTAAAAGATAGTGAGAAAGAAAAAGCATTATTAACATATGCTAGTATATTGCCGGTTGGTGGCAAAATTGTATTTGCAGATACCGTTTTTACATCAGAGGAAGCGAAACAAGCACAGATTTCAAAAGAACGTGCACGTGGTTTTAATAACGTGGCGGACGACTTAGAACGGGAGTACTACACAACGATTCCTGTATTGACGCATGCATTTGAAAAAGCAGGATTCGATGTTCAGTTTGAACAGATGAATGATTTTGTGTGGTTAATGGACGCGATTAAAAAATAAGGAGTGGAAAAGATGAAACAAATGAATGTAGAAAGTTTTAACTTAGATCATACTAAGGTAGTTGCACCGTATGTACGATTAGCTGGACGTAAAATGGGCGCAAATGGAGACGAAATTTTAAAGTATGATATTCGTTTTAAGCAACCGAATAAAGAACATATGGAAATGGCTGGACTCCATTCTATTGAGCATTTAATGGCTGAAAACATTCGTAACCATACAGATCAAGTGGTAGACATGAGCCCTATGGGATGCCAAACAGGATTTTATTTAGCTGTTATTAATCATGATGACTTCGACGAAATTTTAATGATTTTAGAAAAAACGCTTGAAGATGTCATGCAAGCAACTGAAGTACCTGCTTGTAATGAAGTACAATGTGGCTGGGCTGCCAATCATAGTTTAGAAGGCGCCAAAGAGATTGCACGCGAGATGCTCTCTAAGAAAGATGAATGGCGTACGGTATTCGCGGAGGAAGTATAATGAATGTCTACGGAAGCGTGCACGAATTGATTGGCAATACACCAGTCGTAGAGATCAACAATATTGATATTCCGAATAATTGTCGCATATTTGCAAAGCTTGAGTTCATGAATCCTGGTGGTAGTGTGAAAGATCGTTTAGGTGTATCTTTATTAAAAGATGCTGTAGAATCTGGAAAGCTACAACCAGGTGGAACCATTATCGAACCAACAGCTGGTAATACAGGAATCGGTGTAGCTTTAGCGGCAATTGGCAAAGGCTACACGGTGAAATTTGTTGTGCCACAAAAGTTCAGTATGGAAAAACAAACATTGATGCGTGCACTTGGTGCTGAAATCGTGAATACACCCACGGAACTTGGAATGAAAGGTGCCATTGCAAAAGCTGAGGAGCTTGTAAAAGAAACGCCAGGTGCTTTTTCACCTTCCCAGTTTTCAAATCCTGCAAATCCAGAAACGTATGTACACACATTAGGACCTGAATTATGGCGCGATTTAGATGGTAGAATTAACGTCTTTGTAGCAGGTGCTGGCTCAGGTGGAACATTTATGGGAACGGCGAAGTATTTAAAAAATCAAAATGTAGATATTAAAACAGTAATCGTTGAACCACAAGGCTCGATTTTAAATGGTGGTGAATCTGGTTCGCATTACACAGAAGGTATCGGTATGGAGTTTTTACCAGGCTATATGGATAAAACGTATTTTAATGCTATTCATACAGTTACTGACAAAAATGCTTTTGAAAAAATGCGTGTATTAGCTAAAGAAGAAGGTCTTCTTGTCGGCAGTTCTTCAGGTGCTGCTTTTTATGCGGCACTTGAAGAAGCGAAAGTGGCGGAACCAGGAAGCCATATCGTGACGATTTTTGCGGATTCAAGCGAACGTTATTTAAGCCAAAATGTTTATGAATTATTGAAGGAGGACGAAGCACAATGAGACCAAAAACAAAATTAATTCACGCGGGTATCGTTGGGGACGAAACAACAGGTGCCGTTTCCACACCGATTTACCAAGTAAGCACATATAAACAAGATGCTGTAGGAGACTTCCGTGGATACGAATATTCACGTACAGGCAATCCTACTCGTCATGCACTTGAAGTTTTAATTAGTGATTTAGAAGGCGGTCATGCTGGCTTTGCTTTTGGTTCAGGAATGGCAGCTATCAGCTCAGTAATGATGCTTTTTAATGCAGGAGATCATATCGTTATGACTGACGATGTTTACGGTGGTACATACCGTGTCATGACAAAAGTATTAAATCGTTTCGGCATTGAATCAACATTCGTAGATTCTTCAAACGCGGCTGAATTTGAAGCGGCAATTAAAGAAAACACAAAAGCAGTCTTTATTGAATCTCCAACCAATCCATTATTAAAAGTAACGGATATTGCGGAAATTGCTAAATTGGCAAAAGCAAAAGGATTGTTAACGATTGTTGATAACACGTTCATGACACCATACTTGCAACAACCATTGTCTCTTGGTGCAGATATCGTTTTGCATAGTGCAACGAAGTATATCGGAGGCCATAGTGATGTAGTTGCTGGGTTGGTAGTTGTTGCGACAGAAGAGTTAGCGAAAGACCTACACTTTGTTCAAAACTCAGTAGGTGCAATTTTAGGACCACAGGATTCATGGTTATTGATTCGTGGCTTGAAGACACTTGGAATCCGCATGGAAGAAACGAATTCAAATGCGAAGCGCATTGCTGATTACCTTGTTGCGCATGAAGCGGTTGGAAAAGTGTTCTATCCAGGATTGGAATCACATGTTGGGTATGACATCATGAAAAAACAAGCAAGTGGTTTCGGAGGCATGATTTCTTTTGATGTAGGCAGTACTGAAAAAGCCGATCATTTGATCAAGAAATTGAAATACTTCACACTTGCAGAAAGTCTGGGAGCAGTGGAAAGCTTGATCTCCACGCCGGCACGGATGACGCATGCGTCAATTCCGGCAGAACGCCGCCAAGAACTCGGTATTTTAGATGGATTGGTGCGTATTTCGGTAGGCATTGAAGACGTTGAAGATTTAATTGAAGATTTAGAGCAAGGGTTAGCTTAAATATTGGTTACAATGAGTCACTCAAAATAATTTTGGGTGGCTTTTTTGTGTGAACTATTAAAGACAGACCTATACTATTTATCACCTATTGAAACATATTCTAAAGTACGGGAAGGAGGGCTGTGCAATGAAAAAGTTTACTTTGTGGCTCTGTGCGATATTGGTGGTTTTCTTTGCACTTATCGGTTTTCGCTACGGACATTTATTAACGAAGGATGAAGGAACGATTCGTCTTGTTGCCGCTATCTCTATCCTAGATTCCACTTCCCGTGACTTTGTGAAATTCGATGAAACAATTTTCGTTACGCGGTACGTTTCTGAAAACAGCGGTGAATCGAGATATGATGTTATCAAAAAAGTCTTGAGCGACTTAGGTTGGACTTACAAAACCCAAGAAGGAGCAGCGCTCTTCTTTCAAAAAGATAAAGACATTATCTTTGTTGAGACGAAGCTTTTTACGGGGAATTATTTTTTATGGGATGTGCCGATGGAAGCAAGTGAAAAATAAAAAGCGATCGTAGAAGCTCAGCTCTACAATCGCTTTTTGTTATTTCCCTTTAAAAATCGGTTTACGTTTTTCACCAAAAGCAATAAGTGCTTCGACACGGTCTTCTGTCGGAATTGTTATTTCATAAGCTTTACGTTCAATGTTTAAGCCTGTATGTAAATCAGCGTTCATGCCGTGTTTAATGGCAAATTTCGCTTGTTGCAAAGCAATCGGTCCGTTTGCAAGCATTAAATCAGCAAACTTTCCAGTCTCGTCTAGTAAACTTTCTCGAGAAACCACTTTAGTTAACATGCCATAAGCCAAAGCTTCTTCTGCTTTCAAACGACGAGCTGTTAAGATTAATTCTAATGCTTTAGCTTCACCGATTAAGCGAGGTAAACGTTGTGTACCGCCTGCTCCTGGAATGATGGCTAAGCTTGTTTCAGTTAACCCTAGGACAACATCGTCTGCTGCAATACGGAAATCACATGCAAGAGCAAGTTCCATGCCGCCACCAAAAGCGTAGCCGTTCATCATAGCGATAGTAGGTTGTGGTAAATTTTCAATTGTTGAAAACACTTCGCCTATTTTGTATATATTACGTTTCACTTTTTGCTCTGTTAGTGTTTTACGTTCTTTTAAATCGGCACCCACGCTGAAGGCTTTTTCCCCAGCCCCAGTGAAAACCACGACACGAATGTCTGGGTTAATACGGATGGACTCTGCTATTTGACCAAGTTCACTCAACATTTCATAGTTAAAAGCGTTCATCGACTCAGAACGGTTTAATGTGACGATGGCTAAATTTCCCTTTTGTTCATAATGGATTGCTTCCATAATAAATCCCCCTTATAATATTCACAATTTAGAAAGTTGTTCTCATACAAAACATATCACTATTTGGACGTTGTTGCCATCACTCCTTATAATGGAGGTCAGAGGAGGCGCTTGAAATGGATCGTTTAGCAATTTATCGGATCTATCGCATTGTGTGGATGTCCGTAAAGTTTTTTTCACAAGTAACACTTTTTCAGCGCAGCTATAAAGGCCGATGGACACCAGTTATAAACGAAAAATGGGAACGATTGGTTACAAAACAAGCGAAAGAATATAAACGTACCGCTCTTAAACTAGGTGGATTAATGATTAAGATGGGACAATTCTTATCAACACGTGCAGACATTATGCCACCATCATTTATTGCAGAGCTAGAAGGGTTAACAGACCGAGTCCCGGCTGTTCCAAGAAAAGATGCAATTGCTCTACTAGAAGAAGAATGGAATACATCACATAACGATTATGTCGAAAACCTCTCTGATAAACCGGTCGCTTCTGCTTCTATTGGGGAAGTCTACAAAGGCACACTTAAAGACGGTACACCTGTTGCAATTAAAATTCAACGTCCAGATATTGACCGGATTTTACGGGCGGATTTCCGTGCAATGAAAATCGTCATTTGGTTAGTGAAACGCTTTACGGCTTTTGGCAAACAAATCGATTTTAATCTTTTGTATAGTGAAATGATTAATACTATTGGTGCGGAGCTTAATTTTTTACAAGAATTACGCAATGGACGCAGTTTTGCAGATCGTTTTGAAGAGATGCCGGGTGTCTGTTTTCCTGTGTATTACGACGAGTTCTCTACGCGACGTGTCCTAGTAATGGAATGGATTGAAGGTGCACGTATTACTGATCTAGCATTTATCGACGCGAATGAATTAACTCGTCGTGACTTATCGGAGCGATTGTTCAGGTTGTTTTTAGAACAAGTACTGGATGGTGGACAATTCCATGCTGATCCACACGGTGGAAATATACTAATTAAACCAGATGGTACCATCGTGTTGATCGATTTTGGAATGGTTGGGTCCATTAGTAAAGAAGAAGCACGTTCCGTATTAAAAGTTGTGGAAGGTATCCTTTTCAAACACTTTGATCAAGTAATCGATGGATTAGAAGAGTTGAGATTCTTGTTGCCACATGCGGATCGTCGATTACTTGCTGATGCGATTTCTAGAGTGGTGGCAGCATATGAGTCACAAGAATTGACCCAAATGGACAGTTTTGTTGTTGACCGATTGTTAGCTGATATTAAAAGAATTGTACGGACACAACCGGTACAGCTTCCTGCAGAGTTTGCTTTTTTTGGACGCGCTGTTTCCACGTTCGTAGGTGTTCTCCATGTGTTAGATCCGAAGGTGGATTTACTGGCAATTGCACGTCCTCGCGTTTTGGAGTGGGTAGCGATGCAAAAAGGTGGAGAAACGTCATTTTCAAAAGATGATGCACTGCGCATTGCCTTAAATGCAATTGGCCCATTACGTGCCATCCCTCAAAAAATACTAAGCTATCTTGATGAACCTACACGCATGAGAGAATACATGCAAATCCGAGATGCAGGTCTGGAAGTAGAGCGCTCTAGACTGCAAACACGTATGTTTGCAGGAATTGTTTCGGTGGTATCTTTAGCAACCACATTCTTTGGAGTGTGGAATGAACATATTCCACTAATCGCCACATCCGGATTTTTCTTTATCGTAGCAATCTTTGTTTTTAAAGGGAAATCACCTAAATAATAAAAAGCCATCTCTTTGTGAGATGGTTTTTTTTGACGTCTTTTTAAGCTGGATGACTCTAGCTATCTCACAAATACAAGTTGACTTGAAGTGAGATATACCAAGGCTTTGAATGAAAAATACCCTAAATTCCCACTTGTAATTTCTTGAAATAAGCGTACAATATAAAATACGAACAAACGTTCTTTAAGGAGGCTAAAGCATGCCACTCATCCCATCCGAAAGTTTACCTTATTTCGAGAAAATGATTTATTTGCCGATGGTATTAACCATTTTGGAGCGTGATCGAGAGATCGTTGAAAAAAGCCCGTTCAAACTGAAGAGACCTTATGTTGCGATGATTGACCATGCAGTAAAAGAAGCGCAGCGGGAACTAAAAGATACTAAGCTCTATTTGCGCCAACATAACATGAAAGTCAATCGTGGCAATCGCGACGATACCTTTACCGAATACGTTTTCTTTCACAGTGGATATGAAGAGCATCGTCGCTACTTAAACGTAAGATTGCGGAATCGAGTGGAGGAATTGCTTGGCGTGTATTTATCGATTGCCAAACAAGCGAATTGAGGGAAGTAACGAAGGTGCAAGTCATAATAAAAAGCCCTTTAGCGAAGGGCTTAAGTCTATGTATCATCTCTTAGGATTTTTTCGAGTTGGCGTATATGTAAGTTTTGATTGGGAAAAGGGATGATTCATCATGTCACGCGTTTTTTGAAAATGATTTGTCAAGAAATGGGAAAGAACGAATTGCCTGCACATCGTAGAATGAGATACATTTACTGGTAGAACTTGAGAATTAGTGAAATGAACCAAACATTGACTGTGCGAATTAATGGAATAGCGATCAACAGCAGAAAAAGAAATCCAAATATTCCCTTCAGATTCAGCGGAAAGTGTAGGCATCATAATTAAAGGGACTCCAAAATCATGTGAAATCATGAGAGGAAGTTTGTGTAAACGTCCAATGGATTCTCGTGAAAAAAAAGTAGCGTGTTTATAAGAATTTCCATAAAAAACGAGTGATTTCTTTATTATTGCACTAGGTTTCATTTTGACAAGAAATTCAGTATGATTTTCGATGACTCTAGTATAGAGATTATTCTCTATCCAAATTGGTACAAGTGCAATTGTATTGAATGAAACTAGGTAATTAGATGTTGCGGAAAATTTTTCCCCCATGTATTCACTCCCTTATCATTAGACTACAAACCCTATTATAGAGAAATATGGTAATTAATCAACACTAATTTCCTAATAATTATAAATATTTAGAAAAAAATAAAACATGTTGAATTTTCAGAAAAAACATTTGCAACTTCCCCCCGTTATTACTTATAATAGAAAAAAGGCATCCGAGGTGATTGCAATGGATAAGTATTATTCATATGCTGATTTTCTAAAAGCGATGGGGCGAAATCAAACAGTTAGTGAAGCGGAAAAACTGTTGAACGAAATCTACATGGATTTATTTTTAAACCATGTACATAGAGAACAACGAAAAGACCGTTTATTGACTCTCATTGATAATGCGCTCGATCAAAAAGATAAAGGATCGTTTGTGGCGTACACAAACGAACTATGTCAGTTGCAGCAAGATAGTGTGTAATTTTGATTCCATAGATCGTGAATCATCCGCTCTTTTCGAAGAGCGGATTTTCTTTTATGTCCAAGTCGAATCTGCTCATAAGGCGTTCTTTACCTTTCAGTGTCTAGTTCTAAAGCACAGCTCGCACCTCCGCTTAGGCCCACGGGAAGTGGGTCATGAAGGCGTCGCGACAAGATTTCTTAGCGCTGCATTTTGCGATGAGTAACCGCAGTAGCACGATGTCACGAAGTTAGCCTTCCTTCCTATAACTCATGCGAAAACGAGTTTTCGATTCAGTTCTTCCAGCGCCGGCGTCAACTTAAGACACCCAGCTCCACTTTTCTTTTTGTCTAGCTTCAAGCGTCAGCCCGCACCTAAGCTTCAGAAACTCATTCGGAAACGGGTTTCCGATTCGCTTCTTCCAGCACCGGTGTCGAGCTAACTAGGCGCTCTACACTTTTCTTTCAAAAAACATACGTTCGCTTTTTGTTCGTATTCAAATGGGGAATATGATAAAATATGAACAATACTGAGAATAAACGAAAAGAATAAAAAAAATTGATTTAAGCGTTTAAGTTAGGAGAGAAACCATGAAACAATCTTTTGATTTACAGGCGCCATATAAACCAGATGGAGACCAACCGCAGGCAATTAGGGAATTGGTAAAAGGAATTGAAGAAGGTCGGAAATATCAAACATTGCTTGGTGCGACAGGAACAGGTAAAACATTTACCGTATCGAATGTAGTAACCGAAATTAAAAAGCCGACATTGGTCATGGCTCATAATAAAACCCTTGCCGGACAACTATATAGTGAGTTTAAAGAATTTTTTCCAAACAATGCGGTGGAGTACTTCGTTAGTTTCTACGATTACTATCAACCAGAAGCATATGTACCTCAAACAGATACGTACATTGAAAAAGATTCAAGTATTAATGAAGAAATTGATAAGTTGCGTCACTCTGCGACCTCGGCCTTATTTGAACGAGATGATGTATTAATAGTTGCATCAGTTTCATGTATATATGGTTTAGGGAATCCTGAGGAATATCGTGATATGGTGTTGTCCCTCCGTATGGGAATGGAAATTGAACGCAATCAGTTGCTTCGTAAATTAGTCGATATTCAATATGAACGAAATGATATGAACTTTGTGCGTGGAAAGTTCCGAGTGCGTGGAGATGTCGTTGAAATTTTCCCAGCTTCTCGAGATGAACGTTGTATTCGTGTTGAGTTTTTCGGAGACGAAATTGACCGAATTCGTGAAGTCGATGCTTTAACTGGTGAAATCATCGGTGAACGGGAACACGTCGCCATCTTCCCGAACTCCCACTTCGTAACACGTGAAGAAAAATTGCTAGTAGCGATTGAAAATATTGAAGTTGAATTAGAGCAGCAATTAAAAGTGCTTCGAGGCGAAGATAAGTTACTAGAAGCGCAGCGACTAGAACAACGGACTCGCTACGACTTAGAGATGATGCGAGAAATGGGCTTTTGTTCAGGGATAGAAAACTACTCGCGACATTTAACACTCCGTGAGGCAGGGGCAACTCCTTATACATTATTAGATTACTTCCCAGACGACTTCTTAGTGGTCGTCGATGAAAGCCATGTAACATTACCTCAAGTGCGTGGGATGTTCAATGGAGACCAAGCACGTAAAAAAATGTTAGTAGAACATGGTTTCCGTTTACCATCTGCAATGGATAACCGACCGTTAACATTCCAAGAATTTGAGGGACACATGAAACAAGCGATTTTCGTTTCAGCTACACCAGGACCTTATGAACTGGAGCACACACCAGAGATGGTAGAGCAAATAATTCGACCAACAGGACTCATAGATCCAACAATCGACGTTCGCCCAATTGAAGGGCAAATTGATGATTTAATTGATGAAATTCGTCAACGAGCTGAACTTAACGAACGTGTGCTTGTTACTACGTTAACGAAAAAAATGTCCGAGGATTTAACGGATTACTTAAAAGAAATCGGAATTAAAGTTAACTACTTACATTCAGAAATTAAGACACTTGAGCGAATAGAAATTATTAGAGAACTTCGAATGGGAACGTATGATGTGTTAGTAGGAATTAATTTACTTAGAGAAGGTCTAGATATTCCAGAAGTTTCACTCGTGGCAATACTTGATGCGGATAAAGAAGGATTTTTACGTTCAGAACGTTCACTGATCCAAATCACTGGGCGAGCAGCGAGAAACTCCAGTGGACACGTTATCATGTATGCTGATCGCATGACGGATTCAATGACAAAAGCAATTGGAGAAACAGAACGTCGCCGCAACATTCAAATCGCCTATAACGAAAAACATGGAATTACACCAAAAACGATTCAAAAGAAAATTCGCGATGTTATTCGTGCATCTCATAATGC
>NZ_JBFUKT010000118.1:0-10427 GCF_056400705.1 Paenisporosarcina sp. P5_A11 | reverse complement strand
AGCTGGCTTTTTTGCTTTAAAAGGGGATGCGAATGTTGTTCCTTGTGCCATTATTGGTCCATATAAGCCTCTTAAACGATTAAAAGTGGTTTATGGTAAGCCGATTGACATGCAACCTTACCGCGATCGAAAAGCGACTGCTGAAGAAGTCACTACAGTAATTATGAATGAAATTCAAAAGTTATTAGACCAAAATAAATCGTAATATTTAGTTTTTTTCAAATTGAAGGGTAAATTTTTGTTTTTATTAGAGAATTCGCATAAAATAAAGAGTGGAACGTTGTGAAGGAGGATGCTATATGTCTGAGGAAATGAACTTGCAGGAAAACCAGGACTTCCGTGAAGGAAATCTTGTAAAAGGAACGGTTGCCCAAGTTGAGGATAAGGCAGTAACTGTCACAATTGAAGGTGCACCGTTTGATGGAATAATCCCGATTAGTGAACTGTCAAGCTTGCACATTGAAAAAGCTTCTGACGTCGTTTCCATCGGTGACGAATTAAATTTAATTATTACAAAAGTAGAAGACGACAATTTTGTGTTATCTAAACGTAGAGTTGATGCTGCTGAAGCTTGGGATTCGCTAGAACAAAAGTTTCATAGTGGCGAAATTATCGAAGCAGAAGTGAAGGATGTAGTGAAAGGTGGACTTGTAGTTGACCTCGGGTTACGTGGATTTGTTCCAGCTTCGTTAGTTGAAGATCACTTTGTGGAATCGTTCGATGATTACAAAGGAAAACTACTAACATTTATCATTGTTGAAATGGAAAAAGATAAAAATCGATTAATCTTATCTCATCGCGCAGTAGTTGAAGCTCAAAAAGAGTCAAACAAGAAAGACGTTATTGACCACATTCACGCTGGAGATGAATTAACAGGAACGGTGCAACGTATTGCTGCTTTCGGTGCTTTTGTAGATTTAGGTGGGGTAGATGGACTTGTTCATATTTCTCAACTATCTCATGAGCATGTTGAGCAGGTTTCAGACGTTATTCATGAAGGACAAGAAGTTAAAGTGAAAGTTTTGTCCGTTGACCGTGATAGCGAACGTATTTCTTTATCAATTAAAGACACTCTCCCAGGACCGTGGGAAGGTATTGAAGATAAAGCGCCTCGAGGATCAGTTCAAACAGGTACAATTAAACGCCTTGTTTCATACGGAGCATTTATAGAAGTATTCCCAGGTATTGAAGGCCTTGTTCATATCTCGCAAATTGCCCATTCTCATATTGGCACACCGCATGAAGTGTTAAAAGAAGGGCAAGAAGTACAAGTAAAAGTATTAGACGTTAACAAAAAAGATAAACGATTATCACTGAGCATTAAAGATTTAGTTGAAAAAGAAGATGGATATTCAGGTAATGATTATGAAATGCCTGAAGAATCAAAAGGTTTTTCAATTAGTGATGTTATTGGGGATAAATTAAAACACTTTAAATAATGGAGCATAATAATGACTAGAGCTGAACGAAAATTGGACCACATAAAACACGCGTTGTCGACAGGACAATCTAGAGCAACATGGTTAGATGATATTCGTTTTGTACATCAGGCTCTTCCTGACAGTAGTTGGGATAAAGTGTCATTGCAAACTCAACTTGGCGAACTCGTTTTTGGTTCGCCTTTTTATATTAATGCAATGACAGGTGGAGGAGGGGCTAGAACGACTGAGTTGAACAGTCAATTAGCTCGTATTTCTCGTGAAATGAATATTCCAATGGCGGTGGGTTCTCAGATGGCCGCCATTAAGAACCCAGAAGAAATTGCCACATTTGCCACCGTTCGAAAAGAAAATCCAGACGGCCTGATTTTTGCTAACCTAGGTAGTGAAGCATCGGTGGATCAAGCTAAAAGAGCTGTCGATATGCTTGAAGCTAACGCTCTACAAATCCATCTTAATGTCATCCAAGAGTTGACGATGCCTGAAGGAGATCGTGATTTCAGTGGAGCACTAAGTAGAATAGAACAGCTTGTAAACGACCTGGATATACCAGTTATCGTTAAAGAAACAGGTTTTGGAATTTCACGCGAAGCGGCAATGAAACTTCAATCAATAAACGTAGCGGCTATCGATATTGGAGGCTTTGGTGGAACCAATTTTGCGGCGATTGAAAATGAACGTCGACATCGCAAACTTAGCTTTTTTAATGATTGGGGAATTCCTACAGCTGCAGCGTTAATTGAAACTACTAGTTTGAATTCTAAAGTTCCTGTATTAGCTTCTGGAGGCATTCAACATGCACTGGATATGGTGAAATGTTTATCACTCGGTGCTTCTGCTGTCGGTTTGGCTGGCAAAGTATTAAAAACCTTAGTTGAAGAAGGGGAACAAGCTACGATTGAAGAAATTAAAGAAATAATTGAAGATTTGACTATGTTAATGGTATCACTTGGCGCGAATACCATTGAAGAATTGCAAAAAGTGCCATTAATTATTTCAGGTGAATTACATCATTATTTAACTTACCGTGGTATCGATACATATACATACGCAAATCGTAAATAATAAAGAGATGTAGACATATACAAAGTCTGCATCTCTTTATTTTGGCCAGGGAATAATGTCTGACAGGGTTTTCGCTTCATTTATCCGCTTTGCAATGTCGAGCGAACATGGCGTTTTATGCGTTTCTTATGTATAATACTTTAGAGAAGAATTTRGAAGGATGAAATAAATATGCCTAAACCGGTAGTAGCRATAGTTGGTCGCCCAAATGTAGGGAAATCAACAATCTTTAATCGAATAGTTGGAGAACGCGTTTCCATCGTGGAAGATATTCCAGGAATAACACGTGATCGTATATATAGTTCTGCTGATTGGTTAACTCATGAATTTAATATAATTGATACAGGTGGAATTGACATTGGGGACGAGCCTTTCTTAGAACAAATTCGTGCTCAAGCTGAAATTGCCATCCAAGAATCAGACGTTATTATTTTCTTGACGAATGGTCGAGAAGGTGTCACAGCAGCAGATGAGCAAGTAGCGAAAATATTATACAAAACAAAAAAACCTGTCGTGTTGGCAATTAATAAAATTGATAATCCTGATATGCGTCCTATGATTTATGACTTCTATTCATTAGGATTCGGCGAACCATTCCCGATTTCGGGTTCTCATGGACTTGGTATTGGAGATTTATTAGATGAAGTAGCGAAGAATTTCCCAGACGAAGATGAAGAAATTTATCCTGAAAATGTTATTAAATTTTCATTAATTGGTCGACCTAATGTTGGAAAGTCTTCTTTAGTGAACTCTTTCTTAGGTGATGAGCGTGTTATTGTAAGTGAAATTGCAGGAACGACTCGTGATGCAATTGATACGCAATATGAATACGAAGACCAACCATATGTCATTATCGATACAGCTGGGATGCGTAAAAAAGGAAAAGTCTACGAAACCACTGAAAAATATAGTGTGCTTCGTGCATTAAAAGCAATCGAACGCTCGGATGTTGTTTTAGTTGTTATAAACGCAGAAGAAGGTATTCAAGAGCAAGATAAAAAAATTGCTGGGTACGCGCATGAAGCGGGTAAAGCAATTATTATCGTAGTTAATAAGTGGGATGCAGTAGAGAAAGATGAGAAAACCATGAATAAAACTACTAAATTAATTCGTGCTCATTTCTTGTTCTTAGATTATGCTCCAATTATATTCGTTTCTGCAGTAACGAAACAACGCGTCCATTCCATTTTACCAGTTATTAATCGTGTAAGTGAAAATCACGCAATGCGCGTTACTTCTAGTGTATTAAACGAAGTAATTGAAGACTCAGTTGCTCGTAATCCTGCTCCAACAGACAAAGGACGTCGTCTGCGCATTTACTACGCAACTCAAGTTGCGATCAAGCCACCAACATTTGTGGTGTTTGTAAACGAACCAGAAATTATGCATTTCTCATATGAGCGATTCTTAGAAAATCGAATTCGTGAATCCTTCGATTTCGAAGGAACACCAATTCGCCTTATTACACGTGCTAGAACGTAATTTGTATCAGTAAGGGAGATTTAAAATATGGAAAAAGCAGTCGTTTTAGGTGCCGGCAGTTGGGGGACAGCTCTCAGTATGGTCCTTGCAGAAAATGGACACAATTGTTTGCTTTGGTCGCACCGAGAAGATCAAGCAACTGAAATTAATAATCAACATTCCAATGAAAAATATCTTCCTGGAACAGTGCTACCATCTACATTAACAGCCACTTCATCATTAAAAGATGCAGCCACCCACGGAAAAATAATCGTGATGGCTGTCCCAACTAAAGGGATTCGAGAAGTTTGTCGTGATTTAAAAGAGTGGATTCAGGAACCCATTCTTTTCGTTCATGTATCTAAAGGGATTGAACCCGATTCCTTAAAGCGAATTTCTGAAGTTATGCGAGAAGAAATACCTGCGCATTTAATTGAAGAAATAGTGGTTCTTTCTGGACCGAGTCACGCAGAAGAAGTAGTGTTAAAACACCCTACTACTGTAACGGCTGCTTGCGAAGAGATTCACTATGCTGAGAAAGTACAAGACTTATTTATGAACGGCAATTTCCGTGTCTATACTAATTCAGACGTTATTGGCGTCGAAATTGGCGGGGCATTAAAAAATATTATTGCATTAGGTGCAGGCATTTCTGATGGCCTAGGATACGGTGATAATGCAAAGGCTGCTTTAATTACAAGAGGTCTAGCTGAAATTGCCCGTCTTGGAACCAAAATGGGTGCTAATCCTTTAACGTTTTCTGGTTTAACTGGAATAGGTGATTTAATAGTGACTTGTACTAGCGTCCATTCAAGAAATTGGCGTGCTGGGAACCTATTAGGTAAAGGTATGAAGTTAGATGAAGTATTAAATCAAATGGGTATGGTTGTAGAAGGCGTGAGAACGACAAAAGCAGCTTATCAATTATCTAAATTTCATGGTGTGCCAATGCCAATAACAAGCGCATTATATGCTGTGTTATTTGAACAAGTCAATCCGAAAACAGCAGTGGATCAATTAATGGATCGTGTTAAGAAACAAGAGATGGAAGACTTATTTGAATATCTTTAAATCGTCACAAAACAAGAGGTAGTGAGTCTGCGCCTCTTGTTTTTTCATGATATAATTATTTGCTAGAGATAGTGAAAGGTGGTTAAATTTATGTCATCACTAGATAAAATGTGGGTTTCATTTGCTTCCATGGGCTTTTTGATGATTTCTATGGGTTTAATTTATATAAGTAGACACAAAATCAATAATCGTTTAATTAAATTTATTTTTGCAACTGTAGCTTATGTACTTTTAATAGGTGGATTTTTAAGTATGATTTATATTGTATTTTCTGGTCCAACTGGAAGCTCGTGAGGTGAGGAAATGAAAAAAATATCACTTATTAGTCTATTATTCTTTACATCAATACTGTTATCAGGTTGTATGTATCCAGAGTCAGAGCGTGCTGAAAATCAAAAACCATATGAAGATCAACTAAATTCAGTTCAAGTGGCTGTCGATAAGTATCAAGAAGCTTCAGGTGGTTTACTTCCAATAAAAACTAGAGATCAAAGTGTTGATCAATACATTAAATACCCTATTGAGTTTCAAAAAATTGTCCCTGCCTATTTAAGTGAAATTCCACCAAACGCTTACGAAAACGGTGGACTCTTTCAATATGTTATTATTGATGTCGAAGAAAATCCGACTGTCAAATTAGTTGATTTACGTTCTGCTGAAAAAATTAGAGATTTAAATATTAAACTTGGTGTGAATGGTTATGGTCCGATAGCTGGAGAAATAGCCGAAAATGTATATAAATTAGACTATAAAATTATGGGCTTTAAAGAGGAACAAACGGTTCCTAGTCCTTATTCAGATGTTAATCTGCCGTTAGTGGCTACTGGAGATGGAACCATTTATATCGATTACTCAATCGAACTGAATCGTATTCTTCAAGAAGATAAGCCTACAGTAAAACCAGGTGAAGATATTCGTTATCTTTTAGTTGATAAATACCCTGTGCTACCTGCGTATTCACTGCCGTATACTGTTAATAAAAATAATGAACCAGAATTCTTATTAAAGAAATAAAGACAAACGTTTCATGCATATGCATGAAACGTTTTTTTGGTGCATAAAATAAAGTGCGTAGGAAAGGGGGCCATGATATGGCTGAAGAGCTTTATCAACAAATAGCCGAACGGACAAATGGTGATGTATATATTGGCGTGGTTGGACCGGTGCGAATCGGAAAATCTACTTTTGTAAAACGAGTTATGGAGAGTTTAGTAATACCTAATATGACGGATGAAGTGGACAGACTTCGTGCACAAGATGAACTACCTCAAAGCTCTCCTGGAGCAGTAATTATGACAGCCGAACCAAAATTCGTACCCGCTCATGGTACTAGCATTCAGGTAGGCGATGATGCATTCCGTTTCAATATTCGCTTAGCGGACTGTGTAGGATATATTGTAGAGGGTGCAAAAGGTCATGAAGACGAGAATGGGCCAAAATTGGTTCATACACCTTGGCATCATGATCCGATCCCATTTGAAGAAGCCGCACGAATTGGTACGGATAAGGTAATCAGAGATCATTCTACTATAGGAATCGTGATGACAACGGATGGCTCGGTCAACGAAATTCCAAGAGCAGCTGTTGAAAAAGTAGAAGAAGAAATCGTTGGTCAGTTAAAAGAAATTGGGAAACCATTTGTTATTTTGCTTAATACTAGATTTCCAGGTACTGATCAAACAGATCATTTGCGTAAAGAATTATCCGAAAAGTACAATGTACCCGTGATTGCAGCAGCAGTTGATAGGATGTCAGTTCAAGAAATTCAAGTTGTATTAAAAGAGGCACTTTATGAATTCCCTGTGACAACATTTGAGTTACTGAAACCGGACTGGATGGACGTTTTGGAAAATGATCATCCTTTAAAAGAGTCCCTTCAAAATTCAATTGATTCTTGGTCTACACAAGTTTCAAAAATCCGTGATGTGAAAGATTTGGCCACATTTATATGTGATGAACCTTTTGTTGAAAATGCTGAAGTGATTGAAGTGGATGCAGGAAAAGGAAAAGCATCTATTCAAATCGAAATAACAGATGAGGCGTTCCAACAAGCCTATTCGGACTTCTTGGATGAGCCAATTGTTACAAAAAAAGACTGGCTATCATACGTTAAAGAATCTTCATATGCAAAAAAATCGTATTTACGATTCCATGAAGCAATTGAAATGGCACAAGAGACTGGGTACGGTGTATCAATGCCATCGGTACAAGAGTTTCAACCTACTGCTCCAGAATTAATTAAACAAAATGATTTCTTTGGTGTACGAATGAAAGCCAAAGCTCCTTCACTTCATATTATTCGTATTGACATGGATGCAGAATTCTCACCATTAATTGGTTCTGAATTCCACAGTCAACAACTGTTAAAAGATTTAAAAGAAGCCTATTATCACAATCGTGAAGCACTGTGGGCAACATCGTTATTTGGAACACCTTTACACGAGATGTTAAGAGAGAGTATGCGCTATAAATCAGATGCTGTACCAACACATGCGAAGAAACGTATGAGAGAAACGATTGAACGAATGGTTAATGAAGGCGATCGTGGTATGGTAACGTTTATCCTATAATAGAGAGCAGGACTGCGCATTTACCTATGCGAATAGTCCTGTTCTTTTTATTCTGGATGGATTTTCTGCATGAAGTTGGTAATTCTCGTGGAAATATYGTTGCGTAGCCTTTTTGGTTATGATACTCTTTTTACATGATTGAGATTCCATCCCCTTTGAGAGGAGGTGAATGGTGTGAATAAAACAGAATTAGTAAACTCAGTAGCTGAAGGTACAGAACTTTCTAAAAAAGATGCTTCTAAAGCAGTTGATGCTGTATTTGATACAATTCAAGATGCTCTTGCTAAAGGTGAAAAAATCCAACTTATTGGATTTGGTAACTTTGAGGTTCGTGAACGTGCTGCTCGTAAGGGTCGTAACCCACAAACAGGTATGGAAATCGACATTGCTGCAAGTAAAGTACCTGCTTTCAAACCAGGTAAAGCTCTTAAAGACGCGGTAAAATAAAACGCGTGTAATTACATAAAGAACGGCTTTTGTGAGAAATTACAAAAGTCGTTCTTTTTTGTATGCTCTTAAGTGAAGTGAATTATCATCTTGACATGCAAAATGATGTTAGCGGCTGCTTTGTCGCAACTTTTTGCGTTACTGTCACATCTTCATGAATTATTGTCGTAACTATCCAATTTCCTCCTAATTCTACTATCTCTTTCGTGGAGCAGCAGATAAGATGTAGTACAAAATACACATTATCTTAGACAATCAAGAAGGATAGAAAAAGTAATTTCTGAAAAGAATAGACTAATTGAGCGTTTTTGCGTAACATTTGATGGTGTGCTACGATTTACATGAATTTAATACCGAAACAGTTGTCTTTATTACCCGAATTTCAATTGCCAAACGTAGAGAATGAAAACCTTTCCAAGTTCACYATTACTACACGGTAAATTACATAAAGCCAATACACGGCAAAGATAGTTGTGTTTTATTATTAGGAGGCGTCAAGCATGTCAACGGTTGACTTACAAAAAATAGAAGAAGCAGTAAAAATGATTTTAGAAGCAGTTGGAGAAAATCCTGAACGTGAAGGATTACTTGAAACACCAAAACGTGTTGCGAAAATGTATGCTGAAATGTTTTCAGGTTTGAATGAAGATCCAAAAGAATATTTTAAAACCGTTTTCCACGAAGATCATGAAGAATTAGTTTTAGTAAAAGATATCCCGTTTCATTCAATGTGTGAACATCATTTAGTGCCTTTTTACGGTAAAGCTCATATCGCTTATATTCCGAGAGACGGAGTAGTTACAGGTTTAAGTAAATTAGCTAGGGCTGTTGAAACAACGGCTAGACGTCCACAACTACAAGAAAGAATTACATCGACTATTGCTGATTCAATTATGGAGATGTTAAATCCTTTTGGAGTATATGTAATTATCGAAGCTGAGCATATGTGTATGACCATGCGAGGAATTAAAAAGCCAGGAGCAAAAACAGTAACAGCCGTCGCACGTGGCATTTATGAACAAGATGATATAAAGCGCAGTGAGATTTTATCATTCATACAAATGAAATAACCAAATCATCTTAAAACAATAGGGTATGCTATGATTAATAGACAATTTGTTTCACATAGGAGGAATGTACAATGGCACAAACAGAATACATCGTGATTCGAGCAGAAGAAGATGGCGTTCATGTCATTGGTCTTACAAGAGGCACTGATACAAAATTTCATCACTCCGAAAAGTTGGATCGTGGAGAAGTTATGATTGCCCAATTTACTGAACATACTTCAGCGATTAAAATACGTGGCAAAGCAGAAATTCAAACAACACATGGCCAAGTTTTTAGTGAAACTAAAAAATAGAATCTGTCTACGTGAATGAGTAGCCATGCTGTGCTATAATTACAAAATACGACACCGGCAACATCGCGAAATGGAGCACGTACGATGAACGAAAAATTCATTCATAAAACAATTGAACAATTTCATTCGAAAATATTAGATTACGTCCGTCATCGGACTCTTCGGAAGCATGCGGGAGAACCGGATCTTCGTGAAGACCGTTTATTTTTTATGCTTCTACCTTTGTTAAACGGGAATCAATGGGACGATGAACACGAACAGTCTGCAATTTCAGTTGCAGTTATTTATTGTGCATTAACGGCACATGATCAAATTAAAGAATTAAATGCATCCTCGAAAAGCCAGCAATTAACGGTATTGGCAGGGGATTACTATAGCGGACTTTACTATCAAATATTAGCAAGCCTTTCAAACATCGACCTAATCCGTTCGCTATCAAATGGAATAATCGATATTAGTGAGAAAAAAGCATCGGTTTATGATGATGTAAAGCAATCATTTGAACAGTGGATGGAGACCATTCAAACGATCGAAAGTTTATCAATTGAACAATTTTACGATCATTTTAATTTTGCTGCCTATAAACCATTTGTACGTCGCGGATTATTAATTCACCGAATTGTAAATGAGCTAGAGCTTGTAAAACAAGGTAAAGGATCTCGTTTCCAAGACTCCTTATCAGATAGCGAACAGCATTTAGGTTTTTCTCACACTTGGCTTGTATTACTGAATAAAGAGCTTGCCATTCAAAAAAATAAATTGATGGAAGAAATTTCACGATCTCATCTACTCAGCCATTCTGTTCAACAATACTTAGTTGATATGTTTGAACTACGCTTGAATGAGCAAGTTTCTGTCATGAGAGAAAGGTGACATCAGCATGACCAAAACAAAAGAACAACGTGTCCATGAAGTATTTGAAAAAATTTCTGGGAATTACGATAAGATGAATTCCGTCATTAGCTTTCAACAACATAAAAAATGGCGTGATGATACCATGTCTCGTATGAA
>NZ_JBFUKT010000117.1:0-10431 GCF_056400705.1 Paenisporosarcina sp. P5_A11 | reverse complement strand
TTTCGGAATGCCTATTGGCACCATAAATTTATATGATATTCAAGATCAAGCTGGCTTTTTAGGGACTTGGATTGGTCAACCTTTTCAAGGGAAAGGCTATAATTTAAAAGCTAAAAATCTTTTCCTAGAAGAGCTATTTTATCAATATCAAATAAATACTGTGTTTTTACGTATTAAAAAACATAATGAAAAGTCTATCCGAGCTACAGAGAAGTTAGCATATACCATGAACGCTAAAGAGTCACACCCCACTTTATTTGAAGAAATCAATGCAGGAGAACATCAATATGAGCTATACCAAATTCCAAAAGATTTATTCTACTTATCAACGGCTGCTTCTCGATTTACCGAAGAAGAAGAGCAAGCGATGTAAAGAAAATACCGCCTACACGATTCTAGTGTAAGCGGTATTTTTCATTTTGCAATAGATGTAATGAATCGAACAAGTGGTAAACTTGTGTTGTTATCAATATGTAATTTCGTTGATTTAAAAGTGTTAGCGGTTACCAAGGGTTCAGTTAGTAATCGTATTTTTTTATATTTTTGTTACCATAGGTGTTACCACTATTTTGCCCGTACACACGTCACTGTGGATGGCATTTTTTATATTCCTTACAACTGTTTTTTCTTCTCAATGAAATCCTCTTCGCTGATAATCCCGTCTTCCATCAATGCTTTAAATTTACGAAGGTCATCTGAAACATCTGGAGAAGATTGAATAGATGTTGATTCTGATTTCTTCCCAATGTTATTCCGAACATACTCCACAAATTCATTTACTTGGCCAATATTAATTCCGCTCATTTCAACCTTGTTCCCAGAAGCAATGATATTCATTTTGTGACCAAACATTCCCTTCCCTATTTCCAGGCTGGAAATGTTGCTGAAAGGAAATGACTCGGAATCAAATCCTGTTAGCTTTTTGCAGTGAAAAAAGACCTGACGATCAGTAGAAACTAGAACCCCATTACAAATTGTATCTTTACCAAACATTTTAGATCTGAACATGCCAATACCCAATACTTCACTTCTTCACCATTCAAATGCTCTTTTGCTAATGTTAGAAATTTTTCAGCCCTTTTTACTCAAATCAACCACTCCATCCTTATAAAGTTTAGACTAACTATTTTTTATAATTATAATCCAAGTATTGCCAACGCTGCCGATAATTATTTTACGCTTGGGATAAACTATTAGTTTTCCAATCGCTAGTTATTATGGTGGGTGCTTGTTTCTTCTTCATGTTCGATAATTCGGAGAAAGCATGGAATATGATAATGAAAGCCGGAATAGGCTACGTTTTAATACAAATGAGTCCCTTATTTTTGCAAATGCTACGGACAGATGGGGAGGCTGTTTAACTGTGGAAGAATCAACTTTCTAGTAGAATAATAAGCCCTTCCACATAAATGGATGGGCTTTTCCTATTTCATATTTAAGTACATATCAAGCAGCTCCTCAGTACGATTGCGAAGACGAACATTTAGATATCTTCGATGCTGGTCATACCCTCCAAAAAAGAAAGTGTACTCCGTACATGAGTCGTCTCGATTACCTTTAATGATTCTCATATTGTGCTGACGGAGATACAGTTTAGTTTCCTTCAAATCTTTTTGGACAGCTTTTATGGATTGCTCAATGATGTTTATGTATGGTCGCTTTAATTTGAATGGACCTTTTTCAAACTGTTCACGATCAAGCTCTAAAATAATAATTACCATAGGCAAGTAAATCATGCTTTCAAAGTGCGGTAAACTTTCAGCTGGAATGAGTGTCATCTATATCACCAAATTCTCTTTACGTTCGACAGGAATTAATGCCAGGACACTGTCAATCAAAAAAGTACGTTTGGTGTTTCTCAAGAAACAATAAGCTTGAAATGACTCACCATATTGTTGCAAAACTTTAATACGTCTCTTTGTAACTTCTCCACTTTTCGAGATATACATAACCTCCACAATCTGACCATATCGCATAGCCTTCAAAAGAATTTTCTTCACATTAATCCCTCTAACAAGAGAACACTTGTTCTTATTATATGCGAACGTATGTTTTTTATCCATGGGAATTATTCCCCCAAAACAAAAAAGACCGTCATTTGACAGTCTTTTCTTCTTAAATTAACCACCCGTTAGTTAAAGAAGAAAATCCACACGCTTCTGTAACCAAGCCTTATACCTCGTGGCAGAGATTGTATACCACATGCTACATGCACAACAGATTGAGATGCCCCCCGGATTAGGAAGTATTCGACTTCATTAATCAATAAGAAAAAGCTTCCATGTAAAAAGGCAGCTTATTAACTAGTTAATTAACCTTTTTCCTTCTAAATAAGAAAACAACTAAAAGTGTTGTTAATATTAGCTTTACTAATTTAACGATTTTAACTAAAATTTTGATTAAACTATTAATTGCAAATATATTAGGTTTTGCAAACAAATCTTACGTGTCAGGGGGATAAGGTAACCTGGAAATGATGGGTGTTGTTGTTGTTGTTAATGGCACTTCAAAAATTTCAATGGGACGCATCATTTCGTGATCTTCATGCTCCAGCATATGACAATGCCACACATATCGCCCGGTGAATGGTCCAAATCGGGCAATAATGGATGTGACGTAACCAAAGGGGGTCTGAACTGTATCTTTTAATCCCATTTCATAGGGATTAGGAGGAGTGGGCGGTCCCGTAAAAATAAGGGTTCCGTTTTTTTGAAATTGAGAAACATCAAAAGGCTTGCGATTAAGAATTTGAAAATCAACCAAATGGAGATGGATGGGATGAGGAGCATCATCGATTATATTAATGATGCGCCAAATTTCGACGGTATTTAATTCAATTCTTTCGGACATTCGATCTATCCACATTTTCCCATCTAATAAGTTCAAGGATCGACCATATTGATCCTTGGTTCTGACGAGTGTTAAATCTCTTGTTCTCTTTGCCATACTTATTGGAAGTCGTTCGATTTTCCCTAAATAAAAAGGAAGGGAACTAGTATCTGTACTTCTTAACGGAACAGTTACCCTAAATTGCATGACATCTGTTGTTTCGGCGGATGCACTCTTGGTGACATTTTTGRGAATAATGGTTTGACCGTAGTATTGAGAAAAATCAATGATCACATCTATACGCTCGGCACTCATAATAATAAATTCATTTATTACTACTGTTGTCTCAAGAAAGCCACCATCCGTGCCAATTTGATAAAAAGGCTGATTGGATTCCATTTTTAATGTAAGGATTCGACTATTGGATGCGTTTAAAATTCGAAATCGGTATTTTCTTGGTTCAACGTCCAGATATGGATAAACCTTTCCGTTTACAAGAATCGTATCTGCATCAAAAGGAGGGACAAGAGAAGGATAAGGAAGACCTTTGTCGTTTTGATCCGGTGTGCTGGGGTAGTAAAGTGATCCGTCTGGGTTGAAAGAGCGGTCAACAATTAAAAGAGGGATTTCATATTTTCCTTTCGGAAGATTAAGGGATTGTTCATGATTGTCGCGAATGAGATAGAATCCCGCGAGTCCCGCGTAGATGTTCAATCTTGTAATACCTACCGTGTGGTCGTGATACCACAATGTTGTCGCTCGCTCAATGTTTGGATACGAATAAACCTCTCGTTCAAATAAAGGTCCCGTTTCTTGAAAATTTCTCGTAAACCACGCTTCGGGGTAACCATCGCTATGGGCAGGCGTTCTTCCTCCGTGTAAATGGACAACACTTCTACCCTCTGGAAGAGTTATTTCAGAACCATGAATCGTTGTATCAACAGGAAGAAAGTGCTTATTGGGCAGATCATTAATCCATTTAACAAACACAGTTTCATTCTTCCTTACTTCGAATGTAGGGCCCGGAAATGTTCCATCATAACCCCATAAACGAGTTGGTCCAAGGTCCCTGTGTAGCTTCTGAGAAAACTCCTTCATGGTCACTTCGTAATATAAACTGTAATTACTTCGCATCTTAGGAGATAAGGTGTTTGGAATAGGCAGTTCATCCACGAATTTTTGTAGCTTTATCTTTTCACGCATAAGTATGGAAAACTTCCTCCCTGTTAATATCTACTGAGTAAGTTTATGAACGTTAACTTGTCCATTATGTCTATACGTATCCTCTTCTTCAATTAACGAATGCGTTGTGTGGCCAGACATCTTGTCTCCCTCCTTTGCGGAAGCTTAACCATACAATAGATCACTATAAAAATAGAAATATCCTTAGAATCTAATTAATTCTAAGGATTTTCTGCTATTTCCTTTACTAAGGCTTATTAAACTAACCTGAATCGTTAGTTTAATAAGGAAATAGAGCTGCATAAGTTACCTTAATCTAAAGCACCCGTTAGTTGAAGAAGGATACATATATTGACCGTTTCTTTGATAGAATTTAACAAATCGATGCTACACTTTTCCATCTAAAAAAGACCGTCTTTATAATAAAAAACGGTCTTTTCATTCTTGTACAAATGTTAACTGCTGCTTTCGTCACTACTTTCATCATTGTGATGATGATCCTCTAAATGTAAACTTGAGATACTCCTGCGTGGTCGGACGGCCATAGACCCGTTCTTGTTCTGTCACTCTGTTCTTCTCCTACTAATTCTGCTTCTATTGGTTTCCAACCATTTTTAAACAAGATATAGTCTATTCTTATAAGTAAGCTAGAAACTGCATTTAAAAGATACTGATGTCAACAAAACGGATCATAACCGAATTGTTAAAACACCTAAAACTAAAGCCTCCATTAGAAAATTACTGTTGCCTCAACAAGTGTTGGATTTATTAACTGAAATAAAAAAAGAAACTAACGCTAAAGACACCTACAATATGTTCGGTGAATTTAACGAAAGTCTCTCTACCACTACGCTTGATAATTAGTTTGCGGCTATTGTCAAAGCAAGTGAGTACAAAAGATTCGATTGAACGATTTTCGTCATTCTCATGCTAGCCACTTAATTAATAAAGGATACAATGCATTAATGGTTGCTAAGCGATTAGGTCACAGTGATGTTGCCATGACACTTAATACTTACAGCCACTTATACCCTTCATCTCAAGAAAAAGCTGTGGAAGAAATGGAGCAAGAAATCGCATTATAATCTAGTTTGTTACCATTATGTTACCACGAAGCGCCTAACCCCTTACTTAGTAACGTTAAATGGAGACGTAATGAGTCTAACCATTTCATCTGGCGTTTTTGGAAGTTCGGAGTTTTCCATTAATAGTCGCATATGCTCCGCTCGATTGGATACATCTTTTAGGGAATTTATAAACGTGGTAGGTGTAACATTTTCCTCTTCGAGAACAGAAGCCCATCCTTGTTTTTCAAAAATTTTCGCATTCAATAACTGATCTCCTCGACTTTGTAGTTTTGACAATGGAATTAACAGCATCGGCTTGCGTAAAGCTAAAAATTCGAAAATTGAATTTGAACCAGCTCGAGAAACAATTACATCTGATGCATGTAATAAATCAGGTAATTCTGTTGTGACATATTCAAATTGTTTGTAACCCGCTACAGCTTGTATAGCCTCATCTACTTTTCCTTTTCCGCACAAGTGAATGATGTCATATAAATCAAGGAGATTTGTCAGGTTACTACGGATGGACTCATTTATGATTGCTGAGCCTTGGCTCCCACCCATAATCAAAAGGACTGGTTTCAATCCAGTAAAACCACATAAACGAAGACCTACAACTTTTCTTCCCTCAAATAGCTCCGAACGAATGATTGATCCTGAACAACTGGATTTATCGGATGGTAAGTGTTTCAATGTTTCTGGAAAAACACTAAAAATATGATGTGCGAAAGGCATGGCAAGTTTATTTGCAAGACCTGGAGTTACGTCTGATTCATGTATCACAACTGGAGTACCCGATAACTTCCCTGCCATCACGACAGGAACAGATACGAATCCGCCTTTTGAAAAAATAACAGATGGTTTTACTTTTCTAATAATTAATAAGGCTTCAAGTAAACCTTTTGCCACTCTCAGTGGATCTGTAAAGTTTTTGATAGAAACATAACGTCTCAATTTACCACTTGAAATGGCATGATATTTTATATGAGGAAAAGCATCTCGAATTAGTTCCAATTCAATTCCATCTTTTGATCCGATGTAATGAATCTCAAATGATTGTTTTTCTAATGTTGGAATGATTGCTTGGTTAAGCGAAACATGACCGGCAGTTCCCCCACCTGTTAACATAATTGTTTTTTTCTTCATTTGTAAAACTCCTATCTTCAACGCTTTCGTTTCTTTCGAATTCGATGTTGTATTCGTGACTATTATTATTTAAACTTATCCTTTACATAATATACACTATTTCCCGACTTAACATGAACGTCATATGCAAAAACAACTGATATCAAAAGATTTGTTCAGTTATTTTATTAAAAATTCCGATAAAATACACATTCATTTATTTGGATTTAATGTGATATACTGAGGGGAAAATTTGAAGAAATTAGGGTGATCCATATGCATGAAACAACAAATCTAAAAGAAAAATGGTCGCTCATGCTAAAAATTGTTTTTCCGATTTTAGTTACACAGGTGGCATTATATTTAATCACATTTTTTGACATTTTGATGTCAAGTAGATATGGGAGTGAAGACTTAGCTGGAGTGGCCGTCGGTTCATCACTATGGGTGCCGATATATACCGGATTAGCAGGTATACTTCTCGCAATCACTCCCATTGTCGCTCAATTAGTTGGAGCAAAAAAAAAGAATGAAGTCAGATTAGTAGTCCAACAAGGATTGTTTCTATCTCTTGGATTATCTGTTCTAGTCTTAATTATTTTATCACTCTTTTTAGAACCTATTCTGRATACCATGACATTGGAGTTTCGTGTTGAGAAAATTGCCAAATCGTTTTTAATAGCGATTAGCTTCGGGATTATTCCATTATTTGCTTACAATGTATTGCGTTCATACATGGATGCCCTAGGGAAGACACGGGTAACGATGTTCATCACATTGTTATCTGCTCCTATTAATGTTTTCTTTAACTATTTACTTATTTTTGGTAATTTCGGTTTTCCTGAACTAGGTGGAGCTGGTGCTGGTTATGCTTCAGCTATTACGTATTGGTTAATTTTTTTAATTGCTGTAGTTGTCGTTCACAAACAACAACCATTTCAGCAATATGAACTTTTTAAAAATTGGCAGCGTGTTCAGTTTTCAAAATGGCGGGATATTAGCATAATTGGGGTTCCCATAGGTTTATCAATATTTGCAGAAACAAGTATTTTTTCTGCAGTTACGCTAATGATGAGCACATACAGTACTGCAGTCATTTCCGCTCATCAAATCGCCTTAAATTTCACATCGTTACTCTACATGGTTCCGTTAAGTATTTCGATTGGTGCAACCGTCTTAGTAGGATATGAAGTTGGAGCGAAGCGATACAAAGATGCTCGCACGTACAGCTGGCTAAGTGTTGGAACAGCCGTAATCATCAGCTTCTTCTCTGCATGTATTTTGTTTTTTTTCAGAGAACAAATTGCCTCCGTATATACAACAGATGCAACGGTTATTCAGTTAACGATTCAGTTCTTCGTATTTGCTGCACTCTTCCAGTTATCAGATGCTATACAAGCACCTGTACAAGGTTCTTTACGTGGCTATAAGGATGTCAACGTTACATTTATCATGGCAATTATTTCGTACTGGGTCATTGGCTTACCAGTTGGTTACCTCTTATCTAAGTTTACTGATTTCGGACCTTTTGGTTACTGGATTGGATTAATTGTAGGTTTAACGGCTGGTGCCATCACTTTATCAGCTCGTCTCATTCGAATACAACGCAAAAAACATGACACAGTCCTTTAAGGATTGTGTCATGTTTTATATGGTTCATCGTTATTTTAATATCCCAGTTCGTTTGACCTCCACAGTAATATCTGGTTTTATTTCAATCTCACTGAATGTATCATTCCTGTCCCCTTTTTTCCAAACCTTTGGATGAAATGCTCGGACCCGACGGCCTATCCACTCCTTTAACAACTACGAGGAAATTTCGTGTTTTATGATGACAATATAAAAAGAACCGTTCTCCGAAAATCCGGAAACGGTTCTTTGATATATTAGCGTCTACTTAAGAGGTCTTTATAGATTGTAACATATTGCTTTGAAGAGGAAGACCAACTAAAATCAAGCTCCATTGCGTGTTTTACTAAAGTCCCCCAGTTATCAGACTCAGAGCGATAAAGGGTAACTGCTCGCTCAATCGTATACAACATTTCGTAAGCATTATAATTGGCAAAGCTGAAGCCATTTCCTTCCCCAGTAAACTCATTATAAGGAACAACAGTATCCTTCAGTCCACCTGTTTCACGGACGAGAGGTAAAGTTCCATAGCGCAGCGCAATAAGCTGTCCAATGCCGCACGGTTCAAATTGAGAGGGCATTAAAAACAAATCGGAACCTGCATAAATTTTTCTAGCTAGGGATTCATCAAAATATAAATTGACTGACACATGATCCGGATAGTAATCAGCAAAGTACCTAAACGACTCTTCGTATTGTGCATCACCTGTACCTAATAAAACGAACTGGACATTCAACCCGATTATCTCATGGAAGACATGACGAATTAAATCAATGCCCTTCTGATCAACCAATCTGGTTACCATTGAAATGATGGGAATATCAGAATTTACAGGCAATCCAAGTGTTTTCTGTAGATTCTTTTTATTCTCAGCCTTACCTTGTTGACTATCAAAAGGCAGGAAAATCAACTCGTCACGTTTAGGATCATAGGAATCGTTATCTATCCCGTTTACAATTCCACGGAGTTTAGCGCCCTTTTTTCGTAGAAATCCATCTAACCCTTCCCCGTAATAGGGTGTCTGTATTTCTTCAGCATAAGTAGCACTCACAGTTGTCACACAATCAGCAAAGGCAAGTCCTCCTTTTAGATAGCTGACATTCCCGTAAAACTCTAATGCGTCCATGTGGAAATATAAATCACTTAAATTCAGTAAATCAGAAAGCACCGATTTAGGATAGACTCCCTGATAGCGTAAATTATGAATGGTAAACACGGTTTTGATTTCTTGGTACAGTGGTTGATTTACATAATGAGCCTTTAACAAAACAGGAATTAATCCGGTTTGCCAATCATGACAATGGATAATTTCCGGAATTTCCTCTAAATGCGGCAAAGCCTCTAATACAGCACGGGAAAAGAAAGCGAATCGTTCTCCATCATCCTCAAACCCATAGCTACCATGTCTTTTAAAATAATATTCATTATCAAGAAAGTAGATAGTGATCCCTTGATAATCTAGTTTTTCAATACCACAAAACTGATTTCTCCAACCAATGGGTACTTCAATGCTTTTAATCCATTGCATTTGTTGCTGATAATGCAATGGCAAATCACCATATTTCGGGAGTATCACACTAACGTTTACCCCTTCTTCATGTAAAGTGTGAGGCAAGGCGCCAATAACATCACCTAGTCCCCCGGTCTTTATAAATGGGACGCACTCTGAGGCTGCAAATAAAATATTCATGCTCGTGTCCCTCCAGATTAAACTACTTCTTCTTTTTTGATTACTGTCGGTTTTTTCCTTGCAGTGATGATTTGATCCTTTGTAATGATTACTTGTTTATCAGTAATAATATTTTCGATATGAGCACCTTCTTCAATATCACCTTTTTGCATAATGATACTGTTTTTAACTACTGCACCTTTTCWAACCTTTACCCCTCGAAAAATAATACTATTCTCAACGGTTCCTTCTATGATGCATCCATTAGCAATTAAGGAATTAGACACATTTGAAGAAATAGCGTATTCAGCAGGTGCTTCATGCTTAATTTTAGTGAACACTTCCCATGAATCATAAAAATATGTGTGAAGTATTTCTGGGTTAAGGAATTCCATACTACTTTCATGGTATGTTTCGAGAGAATGTATGAAGGGCATATGACCTGTAAAATGATACCCTTGCACATTGAGCTCTTTCAGATTTGCTTTCACAACATCTTTCAAAAAATCATATTCTTCATACTCTATACAACTTTTGATTAAGTCGATTAATAGTTGTTTTTTAATCACATATGTTTCCAAACATATATGGTCCCCTTTTGCAGGTGCGGTATAAAGGTTTATATCTCGCACTACACCGTCCGTATCTACAGACAATTGATGATAAAGCGGCCTATTAACTGGTTTTCCATCAAAATCCTTATAAAGGACTGTAATATCAGCTTCATTGCTTTCATGTACTTTAATCACATCGTTAAAGTCAATTTTACAAATATGATGACCAGGAGCAATAATAACTGTGTCTGCAGTTGCCCGTTGGAAAAATTCTAAATGATCATAGAGTTGCTGAATATCGCCTTTTATTTTTTCATCTGGATGAATTGAAGGAAGAATAAACAAGCCTTGTGAACGATGATCAAGGTCCCATTC
>NZ_JBFUKT010000116.1:0-10471 GCF_056400705.1 Paenisporosarcina sp. P5_A11 | reverse complement strand
CCTGAGAAGCTCGACCTAATAGGCTCAGTGCTTTCTACACTTGGTGATTTGTTTTCAACTGTAGCAGCTGCACTTACCTTAGAAGAAGCTATGAAGAGGGATAATGAAGACCAACAAAGTCAAAGTGATCTAGAAAAACAAGTGGCAGAATTGCAAAAACAAGTTGATTATTTAACCACTCAGATGAAGAAAAATAATTCTTGAATTACAGAAATCGAGTTGAGGAATTGTTTGTAATTACTTTACTGTTCAATTTTCCACCTAATACAGTTCACCAAGTTACTGACACGAACATTAACTGAATAAAATATTAAGGATGTGTCTAATGGATAATATCAACACTCTATGTCAACAGTTCGGCCAAATTCTTAACGGAAAACCAGAAATCGAAAACGGTATTTGCTCCGTAGAAATTAATCGTGATATTCCAGTCACAATTCAAGGACGTCCAGTTCGAGGAAACATTGAGACTGAAATCATGTTTGAAAATTTAGATCAAAACGGGTACGCTCTTAATCGCGGAGTAACAGTTATTCTTGAAAAAGAAGTCCCTTATTTTGTTAACACACTTGTGAAAAATGGAATAATTATCAGCTCATTGCATAGCAATTGGCTATATACGAAACCCAACATCCTTTATATTAATTTTCAATCTGTAGAACCACCATTAACTTTTGCTCATAAAGTTGCAGAAGCACTAAGGACTCTAAGGGTAAGTAGATAAAATACTTTTATTAACGCACCACGGTCTCCTGTGTTTTTACTTCGTATAATAGGTCTTATATGACATAACAACCTGTTTTTCTTATTCAACTAAGCTGTCCCGTTAGTTCAATAAGAAAAAGAGCTACATAAGCAACCATTAGTTGAAGAAGACTTATTGTAGAGTTGACCTAAACTATGTAACAAAATAATCATCAATTTCAAAAAAAAGAACTGTACCTAAAAGGAACAGTTGATTAAATGTTATTTTACTATCTTAAAAAGAGTCATTCCTTTGTTATAAACATATCTTTCTAGTTTAGCTAACCAACTATTTCCGTTTTCTCCATTGGCTATTTGAGAAGCATGGTTTTTATGAAATTCAGCTACACGTTTATTATGTTCTTTATGACGATTGTAATTCCTGATGTGCAAAGAATTATTTTCCATTTTTCTACTCCTTTCTTTTAATATTCCTTAATTATATGACTAAGATTGATGAAATAAAAGTGGGGTCTGGCTCAATACTTATAGGACAAGTTTCACTATCCCACCTATTAGTAACAGTATAGAACTTGTCAATAGAGCAACTTGTGTGAATCGATTGGATTTGTGGAATAATTTTGCATAAGCTGCCTTAAGTAAGGCTTAATGATAAAACCATCTATTTCAATTATTATTAATTATCACTTCTGCTAGATTTTGTTAAGGCGTCTTTTCCATACATACGTTAAGGTAATAAAGATGTAGATGCAAAGTGTAATGATCGTTACGATAATGGATGTCGTGAAAATGATTCCGATCAGGATCGTAATTAAAGCGATGATCGCAGCCCAAGTCGTATACGGGAACCATTTAACTGAATAGGCACTTGTTTTTCCGGGCTGTTGTTTACGTGATTTCAAATGGGCGAAGGCAATGATCAACCAGATGAATAATACGGTATATCCCAGCGATCCCATCAGGAAATCGAAGGTCTTGCTTCCAGCAAATAAGGTAATCAGTACACCGCCAAATAAAGTGGAAGTACACATTAATATTGCGTAAACAGGAACTTTCTTCTTGGATAACCTTGAAAAGATTTTCGGAATGCGACCGTCCACGGCTTGTGTATACAGAACGCGGGATGAACCATACAATCCAGAGTTCATCGATGAAATAATCGCTATTAGAACAACGGCGTTCATAATATGGTCAGCACCTGGAATCCCTATCATTTGAAAGACCATCACAAACGGGCTTTCAGGCACCCCGTTTACTTCGTTCCAAGGAATTAAACTAACGATGATGAAAAATGGAATGATATAGAAAGAAATGATCCTGACCAATGTACTGCGAACTGCTTTTGGAACCACTTTTTCGGGATTTTTCGTTTCTGCCAATGTGACCCCGATAATTTCCGTACCGCCATATGAATAAATTACCACCAGCATCGCCGTGATTAAACCTGTTGGTCCATTCGGAAAGAAACCGCCATGGTCAGTCAAGTTAGAGAAACCGACTGCTGTATGATCACCAAAAGTCACGAGCAGTAACAATAATCCAGCAATTATGAACACAATGATGACGGTAATTTTAATTAAAGCAAGCCAGTACTCCGTTTCAGCAAAAACCTTTACTGATAGCAAGTTGATTGCTGTCACTAACACCGAAACAGCTAATGCCAGTATCCAGATAGGATATTCAGGTAGCCAATATTGAATGAAAATAGCCGCAACGACTGATTCGGCCGTGATATTCAATACCCACATTTTCCAATAGATCCAATCAAGGAAATAGGCAGGATACTTTCCTAAAATAGATTGGACAAGATCCCTGAATGTTCTTGCACCGCTATTGCGGACCGCCATTTCAGCTAAACCTTGCATGATGAATAATAGTATGATTCCCCCTATCAAGTAAGCAATTATTATGGATGGGCCTGCCATATCAATTGCTGAACTGCTTCCTTTAAATAAACCTGCCCCAATGGCACCGCCTAATGCCATCATCGTAATATGTCTTGAAGTCATTGTCCTCTGTAAATTCCGTTTGTCCGTTTCCATATCCTAACCTCCCAAAAAATCAAAAAAGGCATATCGTCTCTTTCTTCATAATCAAATGAAGAAAGAGACGATATGCCTTAAGCTTACCGCGGTACCACTCTTATTAGCTCTTTTCGAACCCTACTTTAAAAACCTTGTAACGAAGGTCAATCGTTAAAACCAGAGAATAGATTAAATCTATTCTTTCGCTTTACCACTCCCAGACAAGTTCAAAGTATCATTGGACTGCGTTGCACCAACCCGCAGCTCTCTTTACCGAATAATGAGCTTTTACTACTCCTGATCTTTGCGTTTTGAAAATTATATCTGAATATTATTTATAATATCCAATACTATACGGATGAGAAGTAAATTTGTCAAATTATTTTTTCGGGATAATAATTTCAAAGAAATAAATCATAGGAATATGTGGTGAAATAGCTATATAAATCAGTAAAATACTATTTAAAATATAATATGATGCCTAATCTCCTGGGAGAACTTACGAGTGGCAACAAGTAAAGACCCCGTTAGTTTAACAAGGAACGGCTAGAAACATTATTTATTATGAATTCAATTCAGGTCCCCAAAGAGCTGGTGAAATAGAATCTTCTTTGATGTTTTGTCTCTTTAACCCTAATTTTTTACTATAATAATCAAGCATTTCAAAAACAGTTAATCGATGAAAACTTCCGTGGATAAATTGGGGTTCATTTCGTCTGTTAGAATCTATTTGCCAAAGAGGAAGTGAAACTCTTCCTGTATTATCGTTATCGTTAAATTCATTGATTGGAACACTAAAGTTAATATGTTCGTTATACCCATTTGCAACAGCTATAACAGTAACCTCTCCCATATTCTTCTTAGGGATTATCCCTACCTTCTGTTTCTGGTTTTATCCTTAGTATTTTGCTTTTACTCTAAATAAATACACTTGATGCTTGTTCAACTAAACTGCCCCGTTAGTTCAATAAGAAAAAGTACTACTGTCTAGCAGCCCAATGATCTTCAACTAAGCACCCGTTAGTTCTACAATTGGAGGGGAAAATTAGTTTAATAAATTAATTACAGGGGTTCACCGGGATTTTCCTAAGTATAAATAATATTGTAAGTGGGTTTAATAACTCCGCTAGAATACTGTTTCATTTCCACTAACTCTAATTTAAGACATGGCTTTACGCTGCCGAATAGAGATATACCTTCACCAATAATAACTGGATTAACCTTCAGCACTAATTGATCAATGAGTTTATGTTTTAGCAACGACCCAGCCAATTCTCCTCCCCCGCATAGCCACAGTTTACCGTTCCCTTGCTGTTTTAGATTTTCAATAAAAGCTATAGCATTTCCTTTGATAAGATCTACATCCTCGTTCGATTCAAACTGAATGGAGTTTGAGAATATATAATGTTTTAAGCCCTTATAGCCAGGTTCACCCGGTTTAGCACCGAATTGAAATCCAAACTCATATGTTTTTCTGCCCATCAAGACCGCATCATATTGCTGAATATCGGATAAAAAGTCTGGTACATGATCTCCTTCAAATAAGAAGAGAGAATTGTTAATATTCCCATCTAGCATACCTTGGTCTGCAATAAAATTGTCTAGTGAAACTGCAACATGATAAATCAATTCAGCCATTCAGTCATTCCTCCATGAAAATGAATTGCTTAATTAATTCTTTAAAACAAGTTAAAACTCCTTTAATCCCTAATTTCGTAATTGTGAATAATAGTGAAAATCTCTTAAAGCAAGTATAGATTCCCCCCCTAAAGCCTAGTCTATAAGCAAAGTTAGAAATGGGGGAATGTAATGTTTAAAAAAAAGTTCAAACTACCTTTCTCTAAGAAACAGTCACCTGGTGGAAGCGATAAAGAACAAGAAGATAGCAAAGAAAAAAAAGATAACAAGAATTCCTCCTCAGCTAAACAATCATCAATTGAAGGTGAAATAGAAAGACGCGATGGCAAAGCAAAAAAAGAAAACAAGAATTCTTCTTCAAATAAAGAGTCTTCAATTGACAGTGAAAAAGAACAGAAAGTTAGCAAAGAAAATATGATTTCATCTTCAAAGAATGTTTTCATTCAGGCGATTAAAGATGCTACTCAAAACCCTGCTGATTTAATTGTTAAATTCATTCATCCCAATCTCACTCTTATTTATATAGATAATTTGGTGGATGGCATCACATTAACAGATCATATCATTCCTAACTTGTTCAAAAAAACGAATGAATCACCAGAAAACATTAAATCTCTCCTGTCTGTACCTCAAGTGAAGTTGACTGATCATCTCACTGAAACAGTGAATGCACTGGTGGAAGGAACCGTACTTATTCATGTAGAAGGCTACACACAAGTTGTTTTAGCAAATATTTCCTCGAGAGAATCCCGGGCTTTGCACGCCCCGGAAAATGAATCTCAAGTAATCGGTTCACAAGTTGGATTCAATGAAAGTCTTTCAACGAATATATCACTGATTCGAAGGTACATAATGAATCCGGACCTTTGCAATGAAAAATTCAAAATTGGAAAACGAACGAATACATTGGTTTCAGTGCTATACATTAAAGGCATCGCCTCTGAAGCTATGGTTAATACACTGCGTCAAAGGATTACAGATGTTCATGTAGATTCCTTATTAGATAGTTCAGTACTTGTGCAAATGATTGATGACAACTCTTTATCACCTTTTCCACAAATGCTTCTAACAGAAAGACCTGACAGGTTTTGCGATGGATTATTGAATGGGAAATTGGGAATCATTGTAGACGGTAGTTCGATGGGTGTACTTTGTCCTCAATCGTTTATTGAGTTCTTCCAAAGTAGAGAAGATCAAAATCTTCGATGGCCAATTGCTTCATTTTTTCGGTTATTAAGACTTAGTGCAATTTTGTTATCTATTTACTTAACTCCTATATATGTAGCGGCTTTGACATTTCATTATGAAGTTATTCCACAAACGCTATTAATTCCACTAAGTGAATCAAGAGCTTTAGTTCCTTTCCCACCCATAATTGAAGCTTTATTTTTAGAAATTATTATCGAGTTACTTAGAGAGGCTGGAGCAAGATTACCGACAAAAGTTGGTCAAACAATAGGTATTGTAGGCGGTATCGTGATTGGGACTGCAGCCGTCCAAGCAGGTATTACGAGTAATATTTTAATTATTATTGTCGCTTTAAGTGCATTGGCTTCTTTCACAACGCCAAATTATATGATGGGAAATGTCATTCGAATCATTCGTTTTCCATTAATCATATTAGCAGGGTTTTGGGGCTTTTATGGCATTATGCTGGGGTTTTGTTTTTTTCTTATTCACCTTTTACGTCAGTCAAGTTTGGGTTCTCCCTACACAGCACCCTTCTATCCTCCTAGACTGATTGATTGGCGCGATAGTATCATCAGATTGCCATTACCTTTTACATTTAATAGACCCAAAAGTAAACGACCAAAAGATCGAAAGAAATTTGATCCCGAACCTATAAACCCTGAAAAAAAAAGTTGAACTGAGGGTAAAATGATGAAAAATACTATTCAACTTAGTCCCAAAGATACGATTAATGCTTTTCTACTTTTTTTTGTCATTAATACCACTCAAGTTGGTGTTGGAATACATGGATTCCAACGAATTATCCACCAAGACGCAAAACATGATGCATGGATTTCCGTACTCATTGCAGGTATTGCTTCACATATCATCGCTTTTCTCATGATTAAAACTTTAGAGATGTATGGTTCAAATGATTTATATGGGATTCAACAAGACATGTTTGGTCAATGGATCGGGAATTTTTTAAATATTATTTATGTTTTATACTGTTCTTTTGCATTTTTCGTCATTTTGAGAAACTATATAGAAGTGATTCAAGCATGGGTTTTCCCTAATTTGGATACATGGTTTATTTCAGCTACGTTGCTGTTAATCGTTATTTATGCTTTTGCTGGTGGACTTCGGGTGATTGTGGGTGTTTCTTTTTTTAGTTTTGTAATTTCCATATGGCTTATCCTACTCATATGGTTTCCCATTAAGTTTTCGGATGCATCATATCTTCTTCCAATACTTGAGACAAATATGAGAGCTATATTAAAAGGCGCACAATCTATGACGTTTACAATTATTGGATTTGAAGTTTTAAACGTGATTTATCCTTTTGTAAAGGATAAGAATAATGTGAAAAAACATGTTCATTTTGGTTTGTTAGTGACGACATTGCTTTACCTCTCCATCATGTTGGTTTCGTTAACATACTTTAGCGGAGAAGAATTAAATAAAACCATATGGGCAACCTTATCTTTATTTAGTATTGTTAGATTTCCGTTTATTGAACGATTTGAATATATAGCGATTTGCTTTTGGATGTTGGTTATTTTGCCAAATCTTTGTCTGTACTTATGGGCTGCTTATCGAGGTACCATACGCTTGGTAAAAGTGAGCACAAATAAATTCGGCTGGATTTTCTCGGTTCTAATCTTAATTGCCACGATATCTATTCAAACTCGGGCTCAAATAAATATGGTTAACACTAAGTTCAGCCAGGTGGCATTCTATATTGTTTTTGCCTACCCTATCTTCTTGTACGTAGTCGCAGTGGTGAAGAAGAAATTCACATCACATGAGGAGAAAATAAAATGAAAAAGCTATATATATTAATACTAGTTCTCTTCATTAGCTTAGTCGGATGCACACAACCGGAAATCCTTGAAGAGTTAGGTTTAGTCACTTTGGTTGGATATGACTTGGGTAGTGAAGATGGCGTGTCAGCTACTGCGGTTATTCTCCAAGTGAATCCGGAACTTCAAAGTAATGTTGAAGTTGTTTCCGCTGAAAATCAAACAAGTATAGGAACAAGTGCAAAAATCAATCGCAAGAACTCTCTAAAAATAATGTATGGACAGATGAGGGTAGGCTTGTACAGTGAAGAGTTATCTAAAGAAGGGATTGGTCATTATATTGAGACACTCTCGAGAAATCCTTCCATAAGTAGTAGTATTATTATGGCAGTGGTTGATGGTCAAACGAAATCGCTTCTAGGCTATCAATATCAAACTATAGAGAATATTGGTGAACATATATTCAAGCTGCTAGAACAAAACGTTAAACAGGAGCACATGATTTCATCTACTCTTCATGAAGTATCACATGACTATTTTTCTCCCGGCAAAGATATTTCGATGCCTGTCATAAAAAGAATCAATGAGTCTGTAGAAATTTCTGGTTTTGCCTTATTTAAAAGAGACAAAATGGTAGGTCAACTTTCTGCTGACGATAGTTTTTATGTGAAATTAATTAGAGATAATTATGACTCTGGAATGTTTGAAACGAATATTAAAGGAGATTATTTACCATCTTCTTTAATGAATAACCCTCCTGACAAGATTCCAGTGGTACTCGATACGATTCAATCGAAAAGAGATTTGAAGTTAGCCAATCCAAAAACGCCCGAATTTGATTTACACCTTACGATGAAAGCGAGATTATTAGAAATAATGCCCGACATTGATGTAGGTAAACAAAAAAATGTTGTGGAACTTGAAAAAGCGATCAGTAAAAGTCTAACTAGTGAAGTATCTAGAATAATTGCCTACTGTCAGGAAGTTGATTCAGATATTTTCGGATTAGGTGAAAGTTACAGGAGCAGTGTAAGACAATCTAAGCTTACAGATGAAAAATGGCATGAGCTATATAGGGAAGCGAAAGTAAACGTTCAAATTGACTTTACATTAATTAGAGATGGGGTATTTGAATAATCGATTTTCAAGAAGGCCTTTATACTTCTTTTAATATTAAAATCTTTTTTTTCATATTACTCCCCCCTCTTTATAATTAACCTCAAAGTTATATTCTATCGACTTTTTAAATTAACCAGCCCGTTAGTTCAAGAACGTTCATCTTATTTTTATCATGAATATCCATTTAACCTATTATTAGGAATTGTGACTGTTAAGTGTTTTAACCTATGAATTCGCAACACGGCAATAACTTCTTTCTAGCATCACTGATGTTTACCCCCCTATTGTTGACTACTAGTGTTGTGTCGTCTATAAGTGATCAAAAAATGAAATAATATAGTGGTCTACAAGTAGTTAGTGACTTATTAGTGGAACACGAGTGATTAACCACTTGTAGTTAAGCAATTAAAGTACAACAGTTGTACTTTCAAAAAGCGAGTCCAATTCACAAAGAATTGGACTCGCTTTGATTATCATTCAACGTCATATCACAATCGCATAAGTAGGCAATGACTTTACAAAATGCAATGGTTTTCAATTGATATTAAAGGGAATTTATTAAGTTTGTCGAACTAGATTTATTAATAAGGTTTGTGTGAAATTCTGTGTATTTCAATTCAATTGGTCTACAAGTGCTTTGTTATCTACAAGTGACTAGTAAATGAAATTCTTTAATGATCTACGAGTGGTTAGTTGTCTACAAGTAGCTAGTAAATGTAATTCATTAATGATCTACGAGTGGTTAGTTGTCTATAAGTGACTAGTAAATGAATTTCTTTAATGCTCTACGAGTGACTAGTAAATAAAATTCTTTAATGTTCTATGAGTGGTTAGTCGTCTACAAGTGGCTAGTAAATGAAATTCTTTAATGCTCAACGAGTGATTAAAGGTCTACAAGGGGCTAGTAAATGAAATTCATCAATGTTCTACGAGTGATTAATGGTCTACAAGGGGCTAGTAAATGAAATTCATTAATGTTCTACGAGTGGTTAATGGTCTACAAGGGGCTAGTAAATGAAATTCTTTAATGCGCTACAAGTAGTTAGTAGTCTATAAGTGACTAGTAAACGAAATTCTTTAATGTTCTACTAGTAGTTAGTTGTCTACAAGTAGCTAGTAAATGAAATTCTCTAATGCTCTATGAGTGGTTAGTAGTCTACAAGTAGTTAGTAAATGTATTGTTTAATGCTCTACGAGTAGTGGGTGATTTAGTCATGTTACATGAGTGATTCAACATTTGTTATTGACTGGTTCATGATTAATGAAAGATGGGATTCACTCCAAATATAGATCACTGACTTGTGGTCCACGAGTGGTTGATGATTCAATATTGTTACACAAGTGCTTCATCATTAGTTATTATGTGGTTCATAACTAGTGCTCCATTTGTGGAGTACTAGTCACTAGTAGACTACTCTTACTTTAAGGAAAAGGTGGCGGTATGTTATATGGAGCTAAAAGAGGCAGTTTGGCATATAAGTGACTTCACGGAAGAAATACAAAGAAGATACGAAGAAGAAACAACTATTAAAGAGTCTGTTCATTTTAATACCGTCGATAAATGGTTTAGAGACCTTGAAAAAAAAGGTATTCATTACATTCAAAGAGTAGCTGAAAAAAAGGTATATGATGAATTAGATATAGACATTGCCGTATTCATCATGGAAAAAAGATCTCAAAAATGGAGTTTAGATGCGATTTCCAACGTTCTTTCAGCCAATCTAGAAGTGAGGCCATTTCCAGACTTAAAGAATGATGARTCACAAGTGCTGAGTGAGGCACAAGTGATGGTCGAGATGGGCCGTAAATTCGAAAAAATGCAGCAAGAGTTTGAAGAAAGAATGCTCCATGAACTGGATTTAAAGAAAAAAGAACTGGAACAACAATTGTTAAACAGGTTGCCAAAACCCAAAACAGATCAAGAAATTAGAGCTGAAAAAACAGACATCATGATTTCATCTGTTCGAGAGCGTTATGAAATAGAAGAAAAAGCGATTGCGGAATGGAACACGC
>NZ_JBFUKT010000115.1:0-10480 GCF_056400705.1 Paenisporosarcina sp. P5_A11 | reverse complement strand
AATGTAGACTGTTCCGCAGTTTGTGGGATTGATTTAAAGTATCTCTTTCGACTTTTAATATTGTACTGTTGTCAGCTGTTCGATATAATGTATTGAAGTGGATAATGTTCGGGTTAATTTTTAGGAGGAAAGCAAGTGACAAAAACAATAAACGAAACCATTCGAATCATCCCCCTCGGTGGAGTTGGGGAAATCGGAAAAGCAATGTATGTAGTAGAAATTGATGAAGAAATTTTTATAGTAGATAGCGGACTTATGTTCCCTGAAAATGAAATGCTTGGAATTGATATAGTAATTCCAGATGTGACGTACTTAGAAGAAAACAAAGCTCGAATAAAAGGAATCTTTTTAACACATGGTCACGAAGATGCAATTGGATCTATTTCGTATTTGCTAAACAAAATTCAAGCTCCAGTATATGGCTCCCGTTTAACAATTGCCTTAGCTAAAGAGCATTTAAAAGAATTACCAGCTGCACAACCTGTGAAATTCTTTGAAGTAACAAATAAAAGCCGCATGAATTTCAAATCAACACACGTTACATTCTTCCACACAACGCATAGTATTCCGGATTCTTTAGGAATTGTATTCCATACTTCGGAAGGTGCAATTGTGCACACGGGTGAATTTAAATTCGATCAAGCAGCAAAAGGAAGCTATCGTCCAGACATAGCTAAAATGGCTGGTCTTGGTGAAGAAGGCGTATTTATCTTGATGTCAGATTCAACAGAAGCAGAACGTCCAGGTTATACTACATCTGAATCTGTCGTTGAAGAACATTTATCTGAAACCTTCCACGGAGCTAAAGGTCGTATTCTTGTATCGTTATATTCTTCAAACTTCATTCGTATCCAACAAGTATTTGACACTGCAATTGAAGCACGACGTAAAGTTGCTGTTGTTGGTAAAACGCTTGAAACCGTATTTGAAGTAGGTAAGCGGTTAGACTATTTACAAGTTGACGAAGAAACGTTAATTTCAATTAAAGATATTGGGAAATATGAAGACCATGAAGTAGTAATCATTGTGTCTGGTACTCAAGGGGAGCCTATAGAAGCTCTTGAAAAAATGGTAAGAAAACACCATAAAGATGTGAAGATTAAAGATACAGATACTGTGTTATTTACATTCACACCTTCTCCAGGTATGGAAGTTGCGATGTTCAAGACGATGAATCAATTAGCAAAAGTAGGAGCAAAAGTATTAACAGCTAGTAAAAAGGTGCATGTTTCTGGTCATGGTAGTCAAGAAGATTTGAAAATGATGTTGAACTTAATGAAACCGAAATTCTTTATCCCAATTCAAGGAGAATTCCGCATGCTTATGGCTCACTCGAAACTTGCTCAAGCAACTGGTTTATCCAAAGCACAAATCTTTATTGCCGATAAAGGTGACATCGTTGAGTATAAGGGTGGAAAAATGCGCATGAGTGGACGCGTACAAGCTGGAAATGTCTTAATAGACGGCATTGGCGTTGGTGATGTAGGGAACATCGTATTGCGCGATCGTAAACTGCTTTCACAAGATGGCATTTTCATTGTGACGATCACATTGAATCGTGCACAAAAGAAAATTGCTTCTGGCCCGGAAATCTTATCTCGCGGATTTGTGTATGTTCGAGAGTCGGAACAACTTATGGAAGAATCAACTGAACTCGCTAAGAAAATAGTTGAAAAATATGTAGCTAAAGAAACATTTGAATGGACAAATATTAAACAAGAAATTCGCGACACTTTGAATTCGTATTTATACCAAAAAACGAAAAGACGTCCAATGATCATCCCGATTATTATGGAATATTAAGGTGATAAAAGCGGAAGGATTTCCACGCCATTTGTACCGGCAGGAAATCCTTTTTCTTTGATAATGAAAGAAGGTGACAAGTATGACAAGTAAAAAGAAAAAAGTGACTAATACGAGAAAAAAACCACCCGAAAAAACACATACACTTATGTTTGAAATTTCTGGCCTTTTATTAATTGGTCTCGGTATCATTACTTTTTTTGAATTAGGTTCAGTTGGATTCGGTTTGTCGTCTGTCGCCCGATTTTTCTTCGGAAATTGGCATTTAGCAGTTGCTTTATTATGTATAGTTATTGCACTTATTATGATGATAAAACGCGCAGTACCTAGTTACAATAACCGAATTATTACTGGATGTTTAAGTATTTTAGCCAGTATGACTCTTTTCAGTCATTTAGTTCTATTTGAGCAATTGTTTCAAGGCGGAGGACTCGTTAGCGATTCGGTTCTTCGAGAAACTTGGAGAATACTTATTGATGGCAATGGCATTGTAAACCGAGATAGCTCCTTAGGTGGCGGGATGATGGGTGCCTTTTTATTCGCATCATTTCATGTTTTATTTGATGCAGGAGGAGCAACAATCGCGGCTTGGTTATTATTAATGATTGGATTAATCTTACTCTCGGGTAAAGCACTAGTTCCATACTTGGCTAGTCAAATACCACAATGGAAGAATAAATGGATGGCCCAGAGAGCATTTAAGAAAAAGAATAAAGAGACAGCAAAACCAAAAGTACAGACAAGAAGTGAAAAGCGTAAAAAAACAGCAAGTATCCCTTCGCATGCACAGGATATGGAAGTAGCAACGACTATGCAAGAACCAGAAGTTGAACATGTTTCACCAATTATATCCGCTTTCACAGAACGTGTTGAAAAAAGAGTGGAAACTAAACCTGAGCCAGAACCCGAACTAGTAGAAACTGAAGAATTAAGTGAAAAAGTGTTTGATGCAGTATCGGAAGCGGTTTTAGAAAATAAAGATTATCAATTACCATCTGCATCAATATTAAATGCACCACCACATAGTGATCAAAGTGGTGAATATTCATTAATTCAAGCAAATGCAAAAAAATTAGAAAAAACATTCCAAAGCTTTGGTGTCAAAGCACGTGTTACACAAGTCCATTTAGGTCCTGCCGTAACAAAGTACGAAGTATTGCCAGACACTGGAGTGAAAGTCAGCAAAATTGTTAGTCTGAGCGATGACTTAGCTTTAGCGCTAGCAGCTCGTGATATTCGAATTGAGGCACCGATACCAGGAAAATCTGCCATTGGAATTGAAGTACCAAATCAAGAGGTTGCGATAGTGAGTTTACGTGAAGTTTTAGATGCCAAAGAAAACAATAAACCTGATTCTAAATTAATGATCGGACTGGGCCGTGATATTACGGGGCAAGCCGTGCTAGCAGAGTTAAATAAAATGCCACATTTACTTGTTGCCGGTTCAACGGGTAGTGGTAAAAGTGTTTGTATTAATGGCATAATCGTCAGTATTATTATGCGAGCGAAACCACACGAAGTCAAAATGATGATGATTGACCCGAAAATGGTTGAATTAAATGTATACAACGGTATTCCACATTTGTTAGCGCCGGTTGTTACAGATCCAAGAAAAGCTTCCCAAGCACTCAAAAAAGTAGTATCAGAAATGGAACGTCGATATGACTTGTTTTCTCATACTGGAATGCGAAACATTGAAGGCTACAATGAACACATAAGAAAATGGAATGAGGAGAACGATGAGAAACATCCAAAACTTCCATATATCGTTGTTATCGTGGATGAGTTAGCAGATTTAATGATGGTTGCTTCTAATGATGTGGAAGATTCAATTACTCGATTAGCTCAGATGGCTCGTGCGGCAGGTATCCATTTAATTATTGCTACACAAAGACCAAGTGTTGATGTCATTACAGGAGTAATCAAAGCCAATATTCCTTCGAGGATTGCATTTGCGGTATCGTCTTCAATTGACTCCAGGACTATACTTGATATGGGAGGAGCGGAAAAATTGTTAGGGCGAGGAGATATGCTGTTTTTAGCAGCTGGGGCTTCGAAGCCAGTTCGCGTACAAGGAGCATTCTTATCTGACCAAGAAGTCGAAAAAGTAGTTGATTTTGCAATTGCTCAACAAAAAGCTCAGTACCAAGAAGAAATGATTCCAACAGAAATTGAAGAAGTATCTAGAGATGAGGAAACAGATGATTTATATGATGAAGCTGTACAACTTGTCACAGATATGCAAACGGCTTCAGTCTCACTTTTGCAAAGAAGATTTCGTATTGGATACTCTCGAGCGGCACGAATAATCGATCAAATGGAAATGCGTGGAGTTGTCGGTGGTTATGAAGGAAGTAAACCAAGACAAGTACTTCAAGGAAAACAAGATGATGGAAATTGATATGGATTATTATGACAAAAAGATTGCAAAAAAAATTAAAATTTTTACGAATCTTTGACTAATTACCCATAAATCTATTTATTTAAACAAATAAAAGTGGTATAGTATGTCTGATTAGTAGGAAAGTTTTACATCAGATGTCTGATCTCTTCTGTTGGTGGTGATTTAGTATGACAATAAAAACAGATCATCGTCATTTGTATCTTCAAGTGATCGATCGTCTTAAAGACGATATTGCAAAAGGTGTATTCAAAGAGAAGGAAAAATTGCCTTCAGAATTTGAACTGGCCAAATCACTTGGAATCAGTCGTGCAACACTTCGTGAAGCACTTAGGCTGTTGGAAGAAGAAAATGTTATCGTAAGACGTCATGGTGTAGGTACATTTGTTAATTCGAAACCAGTTTTCACTTCTGGTATCGAACATTTAACAAGTATCTCCTCTATGATACGGAAAGCTGGCATGGAACCAGGTACTATTTATTTGAGTTCTATGGAAGCGCTTTCGTCTGAAGATGATATAAAACGCTTTCATTGCGAAATAGACGAATCAGTCATTACAATTGAACGTGTAAGGACAGCAAATGGTGAACCAGTTGTCTATTGTGTGGACAAAGTTCCCGCAAAGTATTTGCCTTCTGATTTTTTAAGTAGGCAAGAAGGTTCGATTTTCACAGCAATTGAAGAGTCCGGGGAAATCCGGGTAACTTATGCTGTTACTTTTATCGACCCAACAGGCTACCACGAAGTGGCATCTCCGATTTTAGAGTGTGAACCTGAAACGGCGTTACTAGTTCTGAAGCAATTACATTATAATGACAAAGATCAAGTAGTATTATATTCAAAAAACTATTTTAGAGCTGACAAATTCAGTTTCCATGTAGTCCGTAAAAGGGTGTAAAACATCAAACTTCCTGCTAATATGAAAAAACATTTTTTGGGGGGTCTCAAATTGACAAAGCGTAAATTTGGTTTAGCTTTATCGATGGTATTAGCTGCTAGCACAATTCTAGGTGCATGTGGTGCTGACAAAGAAGAAACTAAAAAAGGTAATGGTGGCGAAGAAAAAAATGATTTTTCTGTAGCAATGGTTACTGATGTTGGTGGAGTAGATGACAAATCATTCAACCAATCAGCTTGGGAAGGTATTAAAGAATTTGGGGCTGACAACGGTCTTGAAAAAGGCGACGGTGGAATTGACTACTTACAATCAAAATCTGATGCTGACTATAACACGAACTTAAACAAATTAGTTCGTCGAGATTTTGATTTAGTTTTTGGTGTTGGGTACAAAATGCAAGAGTCTGTTGAAGAAATTTCTAAACAAAAACAAGATAATAAATTTGCGATTATTGATTCAGTTGTAGATCAACCAAATGTAGCCTCAGTATTATTCAAAGAGCAAGAAGGCTCTTATCTTGCTGGTGTTGCCGCAGCTTTAATGACAAAATCTAAAAAAATTGGTTTCGTTGGCGGCATGGAAAGTGATGTTATCGAACGTTTTGAAGCTGGTTTCCTAGAAGGCGTTAAAGCTGTAGATCCTAGTATTAAAGTTGATGTTCAGTATGCTGGAGCATTTGACAAAGCAGAACTTGGTAAAACAACTGCAAACCGTATGTATTCTTCTGGCGTAGATATTATTTTCCATGCTGCTGGTGGTACTGGTAATGGTGTATTTGCAGAAGCAAAAGAATTAAAAACTAAAAATCCGGATTCTTATGTTTGGGTAATCGGTGTTGACTCTGACCAATATGAAGAAGGCGCAGTTGGTGATACAAATGTTACTTTAACTTCAATGTTAAAACGTGTTGACATTGCTGTACAAGACCTTACTAAATTGGCTATGGAAGACAAATTCCCAGGTGGAGAAACATCTGTTTACGGTTTAGCTGAAGATGGCGTTGCATTAGCGGATTCTCGTGGAGCGATTCCTGAAGATGTTTTAGCTCAAATTGACGAATATGCTAAGAAAATCGCTGATGGCGATGTTGTTGTTCCTGAAACTGTAGAGTAAATAACTTAAATAAGTCATCATAGAGACTGGATACCTGGTCTCTATGATGTTTTTCTTGCCCTTTCAAATTAATAGATGAAAGGTTTTATGATTGAAACCTTTCCTGTATTAATTTTTTTTCATTTAAAAACCTAAGGGAGTGAAATATATTGGAACATGTTATTGAAATGCTCAATATCCGAAAAGAGTTCGGAAATTTTGTAGCTAATGACAACATTACCCTTCAACTAAAAAAAGGTGAAATTCATGCCCTTCTTGGTGAGAATGGTGCAGGAAAATCAACATTAATGAACGTACTCTTTGGACTTTACCAACCAGAAGGCGGAGAAATCCGTGTTCGAGGACAAGAAGTAAAGATTACAGATCCTAATGTAGCGAATAATCTCGGCATAGGGATGGTTCACCAACATTTTATGTTAGTTGAAGATTTTTCCGTTACGGAAAATATTATTTTAGGTAGTGAGCCAACAAAAGGCGGTATGATTTCAGTTAAAGCAGCTGCTAAGAAAGTTCAAGAGCTTTCAGAGCTTTATAATCTGAATGTTGATCCTTACGCAAAAATTGAAGACATTTCCGTTGGTATGCAACAACGCGTAGAAATATTGAAAACATTATATCGAGGCGCTGAAATTTTAATATTTGATGAGCCTACTGCTTCCTTAACACCTCAAGAAATTACTGAATTAATTCAAATCATGCGTCGTTTAATTGAAGAAGGAAAATCCATCATTTTGATTACTCATAAATTAAAAGAAATTATGGATGTTTCTGACCGAGTAACTGTCATTCGTAAAGGTAAAGGGATTGGCACTGTTATTACATGTGAGACTAATCCGAATGACCTTGCATCTCTCATGGTAGGGCGTCAAGTGGAGTTTAAAACTGTTAAAGGTGTCGCAAATCCAACAACTGATGTATTAGAAATTAAAGATTTAGTTGTATGTGATTACCGTGGCGTTGAAAAAGTAAAAAGTCTTAACTTACAAGTTCGCAAAGGTGAAATCGTAGGGATTGCTGGAATAGATGGCAATGGCCAATCAGAATTAATAGAAGCAATCACTGGTTTACGTAAAGTGAAAAGTGGACAAGTTTTCATGAATGGTCAAGAGATTACAGGTCAACGACCACGTAAGGTTACTGAATCAGGCGTTGGTCATATACCTCAAGATCGTCATAAGCATGGACTAGTACTTGATTTCCCAGTAGGACACAATATTGCTTTGCAAACCTATTACTCTAGTCCTAATTCGAAGAATGGCTTCATGGACTATTCAGCGATTTCCAAAAAAGCCAATGAAATTATTCGGAAATATGATGTTCGAACACAAGGAGATCATGAACCTGCAAGAGCACTATCAGGTGGTAACCAGCAAAAAGCGATTATTGGGCGTGAAATCGATAGAGATCCAGATTTATTAATTGCGGCTCTTCCAACACGTGGATTAGACGTAGGAGCAATTGAATTTATTCACCAACGCCTGATTGAGCAACGTGATAAAGGTAAAGCCGTACTATTAATTTCTTTTGAATTAGACGAAGTAATGAACGTATCTGACCGCATTGCGGTAATATACGACGGTCAAATCGTCGATACGCTAGATCCTCTTCAGACGAATGAACAAGAACTTGGTTTGTTAATGGCGGGCCAAACAAAAAATGGCACGCAGTCGACTCAAGTGAAAGAGGAGGGCAGTACTCATGTCTAATCGTTTAGTTAACATTTTAGTACCAGGTGTCTCCGTGATTTTAGGGTTACTGGTTGGAGCAGTTGTTATGATGGTCAGTGGATATGATCCTGTTGAAGGGTATATCGCATTGTGGAACGGTATCTTTGGTGATGCCTATACTATTGGTGAAACAATTCGTCAAATTACACCTTACATACTAGCTGGGCTAGCGGTTGCTTTTGCTTTTCGCACTGGGCTCTTTAATATCGGTGTAGAAGGTCAATTAATCGTAGGTTGGTTTGCGGCAGCATACGTTGGGATTACATTTGATGAGTTGCCAAAAATGATTCACTTGCCACTTGCAATAATTGCAGCTGCATTAGCAGGTGCATTATGGGGCTTCATTCCTGGACTATTAAAAGCCAAATTCAAAGTACACGAAGTAATTGTAACAATCATGATGAACTACATTGCGCTTCACACATCTAATGCTTTAATAAGAGCAGTTTCTGATGGTGGAGACAATACAGGTGGAATTAATCCAACCGCATCTCTTCGCTCTGAGTTTTTAGAAAATATGACAGATTTTTCTCGTTTACACTATGGAATTTTAATTGCACTTGCTATGGTACTAGTAATGTGGTTGATTTTAGAAAAAACAACTCGTGGATTTGAATTGAAAGCAGTAGGGTTAAACCAACATGCTTCAGAATACGCGGGGATGAATGTAAATAAAAATATTATTTTAGCGATGGTTATATCTGGGGCATTTGCTGGTCTAGCTGGCGCAATGGAAGCGCTTGGTACGTTTGGATATGCTTCTGTTAAAGGTGGATTTACAGGAATCGGATTCGACGGTATTGCTGTAGCCCTTCTTGGTGCAAATACACCACTAGGAGTAATATTTGGAGCAACCTTATTTGGCTCACTAAAATATGGAGCAACAAATATGCCGAACGAAGCAGGTATTCCAGAGGAAATAGTGTCTATTATTATAGCAATTATTATTTTCTTTGTAGCATCTGGTTATGTTATTCGTTTATTGCTAGAGCGCTTCAGCAAGAAAAAGGAGGCGAAGTAACATGAGTTTCTTAGAGATACTATATTTCCTTATTCCAGCAGCAATTGCGTATGCAGCACCTCTTATAGTAACAGCCATTGGTGGTGTGTTTTCTGAGCGGTCGGGAGTAGTAAACATCGGTTTAGAAGGACTCATGGTAATGGGAGCCTTCATCGGGATTTTATTCAATTTAACATTTGTTAATGTTTTTGGAGAAAGTACAGAATGGATTGCTCTATTAGCAGCTATGGTTGTTGCAGCACTATTCTCGTTACTACATGCAGTGGCATCCGTGTCGTTTCGTGCTGATCAAGTTGTATCTGGTGTTGCTATTAACTTATTAGCAGTAGCGCTTTGTTTATTCTTAGTTAAAATGATTTACGATAAAGGTCAAACTGATTTTGTTCAAGAGCGATTCTTGCGTGACGATATTCCGTTCTTAAAAGATATTCCAATTTTAGGCCCGATGTTTTTCCAGAACGTCTATTGGACTTCTGTTTTAGCAATTGGGATTGCTATTCTAGCTTGGGTTGTATTGTATTACACTCCATTCGGTCTTCGCTTACGTGCAGTTGGTGAACATCCAATGGCAGCAGATACGATGGGGATAAATGTAACACGTATGCGCTATATTGCCGTAATGATTTCAGGTGGTTTAGCAGGAATTGGTGGGGCGATTTATTCTCAGTCAATTTCGTTAGACTTTGGTCATTCAACGATTAATGGGCAAGGATTCATGGCTTTAGCAGCAATGATTTTTGGTAAATGGCATCCTCTTGGTGCTATGGGTGCAGCCGTATTCTTTGGTTTTGCACAAGCATTAAGTATTGTCGGTGGATCATTGCCGTATATTAGTGAAATTCCAAGTGTTTTCTTGTTAATTTTACCTTATGTATTAACGATTCTTGCTTTGGCTGGTTTCATAGGAAAAGCAAATGCACCAAAAGCTTTAGGAACTCCATATATAAAAGGGAATCGATAAGAATAATAGTAAAGGACTAAGCATTTTGCTTAGTCCTTTTTTGCAGGCAATTTGCAATCATTTACCAGCACCATGTATAGTGAATGTAATGGTATGGCATATTATAGCTATAGGAGGAATTTCAATGTTTCAATCCATCGAATTACAACCAGGTATCCATCTACATATTCGACCAACAGATCAATTTAAAACTGTAAACTTCTCATTCAAATTCAAACATGAATTAACAAACCAATCTGCTTCTGAACGATCGGTACTTGCAAATGTTTTAGTACACAGCAATGAGCAGTTCCCGTCTAATCCTGCATTCCGAAGTTATTTAGATGAACTTTATGGCACTATCTTGTATTTAGATTCAAGTAAAAAAGGTAGTAATCATTATATTACATTACTCGCTGAGACAGTAAATGATCAATATTTATCTACAGATGGCGTACTCGACCAGGTTCTGAATTTATTACAAACTGTGTTATTCCGCCCGAATCTTGAACAAGGGAAATTTAAAGATTCAATAGTTAAGCGGGAAAAAGATTCAGTAATACAACGTATTGAGTC
>NZ_JBFUKT010000114.1:0-10531 GCF_056400705.1 Paenisporosarcina sp. P5_A11 | reverse complement strand
CGTATTGGCTGCTAATCAGCTCTTTTGCTTTCAAGTTCCAAGGCATGATTTCAGCATCAAGTAATAAATAATCTGTATCATACGTTTCAAAATAGCCATTTTCATGCAAATCCCGATTGATCCGGCCAACTATTTGTTCTTCAGTAGCGACATCGAAAAATCGTCTGCCTGTTCTTGTATAAATGACTCCTAGTGACTCTATGCCTGTATGCTTTTTGGCGGATTCCATATCTTTGAACAAGAACAGAATTGCACGACTTCCCATATGTTTCTTTTCCGCAACCATGGTTTGAATCCCTTGGCTCTTGTAATAGTCTATTGCTTCTTTTGGATGCTCCAGGAACCCTTCTATAGATGATGGTTTTGGGGTTGGGCTCATCGTTGGTGGAATGTAGATTAATTGTTCAATTGGTATCGTGAAATGAGATACTGTGTCAATTGCAGGTTTTACGATGTCTTGATGTATTTTAACTTCTCCCATTTCTTCTGTAAGTACTGAATAGCCATTGATGAACTTACCGATATTCGGCGGATTCAAGCGATTTTTCTCCCATTCTTTTAAGGGATTGTCAGGAGTTCCTGAGTAGTCTTGCTTCGCTTTTACAGAGATGAATTCTCTTTCAGGATAACGAAAAGCAGTCAATGAACCGCCAAATACTACTCCTTGATCGATGTTAATCGTGTTATTGATTAGAAGAGGGGTAGGCTTAGGATCATGCCCCCAAACAATCAGGGAACTTTTCTTATGTGAGATAAACCAATCTTTACGCACTGGCTTTCCTGTTTCGTCAAATCCATCCGTATCACCATAGCGGCAAAAGTCACTTATTGCCTCCGATTGTTTCCCGATGAATTCATCTTTTATACCGGCATGAGCACAAATCAGAGTCCGAATCCCATTCTTCGTAAATACATAATGGGAGGGAGCTCGAAGAAGAAAATCCTTAAGTACCTTTTTTATCTCTTCTGTTTTTTCACTTCCATATTCCATTTCGTACGCCTTTAATTCGTCTTCCACTTTTTCGTCGCCATGGTTCAGGGTAACGTCTCTTCCATCCAGCCACCTTGCAATTTTCCAACCATGATTGCTGTCAATCATATAAGCTAGGTTTTGCTCAACATGCTCATGGAAAAAGAGGATGGTATTAAGTGATTGTGGCCCTCTGCTCATAACGTCACCTATGGAAACAAATTTCCGGCCATGCTGATGAAAATAGAGACCTTCTTGATTCTTTTCATAGCCTAATTGTTCAAGCAAGCGAATCATTTCCTCAAAGCAACCATGAATATCTCCAATAATGTCGATTCCATGCTGGATATCTTTTTCAATCGGGTTTGTACGTCTGATAAATTCCAGATTATCCGGTCCCTTTATTGTATAAACGGATATGTATCCTTCTTTTTTCAGGTAGTTCTTTTCCCTTTTGAATGTCTGATATTGCTGTTTAATACGTTTTTTCCCACGCGGATTGTCTCTTCTTTCATCCCGTTCAAGTAATTCTTCTTCGGCTATATCAAAAACAATGGATAAAATAGGGACATTGTTTTTTCTGGCCAAGGCAATGTATCTTTTTCGATCATCCGGATGAAGGTGAGTTGCATCCACAAAGGTCAGTTTATTCAGGCGGCACCTAGCATCAATAACTGAATCCATCATTGAGAAAGCTTCCTTGGAGATGGTCTGGTATTCGTCCATCAAATTGTCTGCTTCATCCTTCGGTCTGTCACGCCATTCAATGAATTCAATATCACTTACCAAAACCCTAAAGTCATCTGAACTTATGACCTCTGATAGAAGAATTTCATTTTTTTCAATCATCCTTTTTAACAACGTAGATTTTCCGCTATTGGATGGACCAATAAGCAAAACAATTCCTGCATGGGGCAATCTAATCTGCATAATCAGTCCTCCTTTCTTTTGAACACGCACATTTGTGTAGGGAAGCCATGAGTTTCATGCTCCTCGCCAATCCCATCAAACAGAAGTTCATAGTCATTTCTGTGATTTCGCTCTGTGCACCATCGACTGAATTCCTCTCTTGTCCATTCAAACCGATGGTCATTGTGACGGAGATGTTCTTCCATATCGTATACCTCGTTGTATTCCCGGTTTGGCGTTGTAATAATCAGGGCACCCGGCTGATAATCATTCAGCACAGTATCCATCGCCTTCGGCAAACGGTATTCGTCGATATGCTCGATCACCTCACACAAAATGATGATATCCTTGTCCTTCAATCTTTCATCATAGTAAAAGAGAGAACCCCAAAGTATTTCCGGGACTACAAATTCATCTATATTCTTCACTTTATTGAATCGATTTAATGCTTTGAGTGATTCAGACTCGGACGGTTCAACAGCCAGGATTTCTTTTACGCCTTCCACGAAACCAAGCTGTACGGAAAGCTTGCCTTCGCCCGAACCGAAGTCCACGACAGTTTTGGGTTTCATTCGGCTCACGGTATCAACGATTCTTTCATAGCGCAACTCATTTAATCGGACCTTTTTCACCGGTTCTACCTTTTTCTCTTCTCTACCCGAGTTTTCCACTAAGCTGTAAATTTCTTTAAACCTGAGAGCTTTACGATAAATCAGATCACGCAACGGATGCTGTTCCAGCCAGCCTTCTCCATATCTCTCCAGTTTTTCGATTTCTTTTTCATCAATGAAATAATGCTTGTAGTTATCGATAACCGGAATCAATACAAAGAGATGTCTCAACCCTTCTTGCAGTGTCTTCACGCCTTTTATTGAAATGTATCTTGCAGAACTCTTGTCCTTTACTTGAAACGAGTATTCAATTTCTGGTCGGGTAATCGTTACTTCATATCCAATCGGCTCGAATAGATTTTTTAATTCTTCATCTGATAATGTAGACACTACTGGCCCAAACTCGAAGTTGAAAGGAAACGGATAATCTACCCATTTTATATGTTCTTCCCTCGGCTGACCGTTCAATGCAGTACCTAGTGCAGACCTGATAAATGAACAAAAGATGCTGCTCACTGCAAACTCCCGATCGTTTATGTAATGCGTAATGTCATATGAATTTGAATTGTTTTTTACTAGTTCAATTGGATCTGGAGTTACAAAGATCGTCACTTCCAGCTCTGTCCCCGTAAACTTGCTATAAAATAGCCGTACGAGATGTCCTTTGTGATTTCTCTCATAAAGATTGCTTGGGTTCTTTGACAATAAATATGATATGGCTTTAACGTTGTCACCTGAAGCTTGAATTGTTAATTGCATTTGATATGCTCCTTTCTTACAACGAAATCCTTTTTTGATGAAGAATGAGGTTTATAATAAAACTATTCTGCACCTTGCTTACTTAGAAAAACAGCGACTTCCTCATTTCCATATTCCTTTGCAAAAGAGATGGCAGAATTTCCATCGTCAGCTTTTGCATTGATATCCGCAGATCTTTGTACACGCAACTTCACGATTTCAAATTGTTCGTAACAACTAACAATCATCAAAGGAGTAGTATGTCACATAGACAGCTTAGATGTACCTTTAACGCTCTTTCTAATAAATTACGATTGTATTTGTTTATCGAGAAAACGCATAAATTTAATTTGGGCTTGTTCGCTGCGAATAATTTTATTAACCCGTCTTGTGCTTTGCAAATACCCTCGAATGTTTCTATTTATAAAAAACAAACGATGATATCTTTCCTCATCATATATTGTTTTAAACCAATCCAGTTCTTTTAACCGAACAATATTCCGGTCAATTTTTCTCGTATCCAAACTATTGTCAATGCTAGTACCGCCTAACACCCCTGCAATTATATCCAATAAAAAACTAAACACAGTCCTCACCTTTTCTTTGCTGCTATTAAATAAAAATTTATGATTACTGAAACACTAATTTACTTCTATAGCAAAGGCATAGAAGGAATCGCCATTAGAAACGTTCTTAGCTTTATCGTCCATCCACCAGACACCGTATGAATAATAATATACTCCTTTTTGTGTAGGAGCGGAAAATTGATTATCTTTCATCACAACTTCAGTTTCCTTATTCTCACTGATTTGTCCTAAATAGAATTCATTTGGTTTTGGATTATAGTCCATTACTAAAGATATTATTTCACCCTGTTTTACCTTGATAGGTTCTTTTCCTTCTAAAAGGTCAATGGGTCCAGCGGTATCAACACAGGTATTTCCCCAACAATAAGTTCCGAGTGTTGTTTCAAACGTTTTATTACCAATCTCTATCGTGGTTTCAGGTGGTTTTTTTCCCGACAGTCCATCACTTGAACACCCCATCAGACTAAGTCCAGTTAAAAAAAGTAAAAAGCATTTTCTCATGTAAAGTCCCCCCATTTATTTAGAAGACGGTCTAAATAAAATTAAGTTACAAACAAATTCCGAAAATTCATTTTATTGTTCTGTGAATTCAAGTTTATAAATGTGGTATAATTAACCAAATTCAATTTCAGAGGTTGAAGGATGAATACTGGTGACATTTTTTATAAGATTATCATTTTAACTCTTCTCACAATAGGACTAATATCATTCATATTGTTTATACGAAGACTGTTACTCAATTCATATGCGCGGAAAAGTCACAACAAAGAAATCGAAGTTAAGCTTGATAAAATTATAAATTTACTTGAGAAAGAAAAGGTTAATTAATTCACTTTTTTATCCCATGTAATTTAATTAGAGCCTCTAAATAATGCTCTTTTTACATCTATTCAATTAAAAAAAGAGCTGACTAAGCAGCTCTTTACCGATTCGGAAACGTGTCTTGTAAAAAAGTTACAGATTGGTTGATTAGTGCTTTCAAGACATCTACGTCAATATCCGCTACTTTATTGATGTAAACACAAGCTTTTCCTGACGTATGTTTTCCAAAGCCTTTTAAAAATTCATCACGCTTAGCATTACCTGTTGCAAAATACAAACTGATCTTTGCTTTCCGAGGTGAAAAACCAACTAGAGTGGCATCCCCTTCCGTGGCCAGATTCGTATTTATAATCATATGATCCGAATCCAATAATACTTGGTCCCCACATCTTTGCAGGAAAACCTGTCGTTTCAGAAAAAATATCTAATAATTTATATGCATCTTCTCGCTTTTTTAGATTGTCGACATTTTCAATGACCTCAATGACACTACCTGGATAAGAAGTGATATTGGTTCTGTAAAAGGTGATTTGTGGATAGCTGATCCGAATGGAAGAAATGCAAGAGTATGGATACGCGATGTTGAGGAATATAGCTTTTTTCCATCAAAGTAATTTGAGTGATTTAACTCCTTCCCCATGAATAGCAGAGTTAATATGCATCAAGAAAATCCCACCTGCCTAAACGGCAAGTGGGATTTTCTTGATTGTTATAAAAGTGTTTTACCTTTCTCTATTTGTAAACGAACTTGATCAAACCCTGTTCCACCAAGGGAATTGCGTCGCTTAACTGCGGACACAGGTGACAATACGTCAAAAATATCGTCTTCAATTAAGTGACTAGCTTCTTGTAAGTCTTCAAGTGTTAGGTCTAACAAGTAAATCTTACGCTGAATACAAAGGAAAACTAGCTTCCCTGTCACTTCATGTGCTTCGCGGAATGGCATACCTTTTGTCGCTAAATAATCTGCGAGTTCTGTGGCATTTGAAAAGTCTTGATGTACTGCTTCATTCAATCGTTTCGTATGGATTGTCATCGTGCGAACCATACCTTCGAAAATTTGTAATGATCCATTCAATGTTTGAACAGTGTCGAACATGCCTTCTTTGTCTTCTTGCATATCTTTGTTATACGTGAGTGGTAAACCTTTTAGCGTGGTTAACAAACTAAATAAGTTACCGTACACACGACCCGTCTTGCCGCGAATCAATTCCGCCATATCAGGGTTTTTCTTTTGTGGCATGATGCTAGAGCCTGTGGCGAACGCATCGTCGAGTTCAATAAATTGAAACTCTTGGCTCGACCACAGGATGATTTCTTCAGCGAAACGAGATAAGTGCATCATCACAAGTGATGCATTACTTAAAAATTCCACGATGAAATCACGGTCACTCACAGCATCCATGCTATTTTGGTACACATGCTCAAACCCGAGATAATTGGCTGCTTTATCGCGGTCAATTGGGAATGTCGTACCTGCGAGTGCACCGGCACCTAGGGGTGATATATCTATACGTTTAAGCGACTCGGACAAACGTTGCTGATCTCGCTCAAGCATCCAGAAATATGCCATTAAATGATGAGCAAATGAAATGGGTTGTGCGCGTTGTAAATGGGTGTAGCCAGGTGCAATGGTTTCGACATGTTTTTCAGCTTGATAAAGGATGGCATTCTGAAATGCTTTTATACTGTCTACGATTTCAGCTACACGATGTTTTAAAAAGAGATGCATATCTGTCGCCACTTGATCATTACGACTGCGACCTGTGTGCAACTTCCCTCCAACTGGACCAATCAATTCAATAAGCAGCTTTTCTAAATTCAAGTGAATATCTTCGTTTGCAACTTCAAAAACCAATTCATCGTTTGCGGCTTTTTCTTTTAGTTGCTCGAGACCATTCAAAATAGCAGTTACATCATCTTGTGGTAAAATTTCGCAATCACCCAGCATTCTTACGTGAGCGATACTACCCGTCAAGTCTTCCATCACGAGTTGTTGATCAAAGCCAATGGATGCGCCAAATTCATCGACCCACTGTTCAGCAGACTTTTGAAAGCGACCTCCCCATAGCTTGGTCATACTAACACCTTCTTTTCTCCTTTATTGACCATAGCATGTACTTTTGTTGGAAGACCCCATAACTCAATGAAGCCGACTGCAGATGCATGGTTAAACTCGTCATTAGTAGAATACGTTGCAAGTTTCTCATCATATAAGGAATTCGGAGATTTACGTCCTTCTACGATTGCATGACCTTTGAATAATTTCACACGAACAACACCATTTACGTATACTTGAGTCTCTTTTAAGAATGCTTCAAGAGCAACTTTTAATGGAGAGAACCACAAACCTTCATAAATTAATTCCGTTAATTTTTTCTCAATCACGGGTTTAAAATGAGCTAGCTCTTTTACCAACGTGATGTCTTCAAGTTCTTTATGTGCTAGCAGTAATGTATGAGCTCCTGGAACTTCATACACTTCACGTGATTTAATACCAACTAAACGGTTTTCTACGTGATCGATACGACCCACCCCATGTTTTCCAGCAACCTTATTCACTTCTAAAATCAGTTCAGCTAACGAATATGGAACTCCATTTAATTCAGTTGGCACACCTTGATTAAACGTGATTTCAATAATATCTGCTGTATCTGGCGTATTTTCTAATGCTACCGTAATATCATACGCATCTTCTGGAGGTGTAGCCCAAGGGTCTTCAAGAATGCCACACTCATTTGCGCGGCCCCATAAATTTTGGTCGATTGAGAAAGGACTATCTAAATTTACTGGAATTGGAATGTTATTTTTTCTAGCGTACTCAATTTCTTCTTCACGCGACCAACCCCAAGCACGAACAGGTGCAATCACTTCTAATGATGGATCAAGTGAATTAATTGAAACCTCAAAACGGACTTGGTCATTGCCTTTTCCTGTACAACCATGTGCCACAGCTTGTGAACCTGTTTGATGTGCAATTTCGACTAGTTTTTTTGCTATTAACGGACGGGATAGTGCAGAAACGAGTGGATATTTATTTTCATACCAAGTATGAGCTTGAAGAGAAATCAATGCGTATTCATTTGCAAATTCGTCTTTTGCATCAATCATATAACTTTCAACAGCGCCCACTTGGATCGCTTTCTTTTTTATAAACTCTAAATCTTTACCTTCACCAACATCTAAACAAACAGCGATAACATCGTATCCTTGTTCTTTTAACCACGGAATTGCCACTGACGTATCTAAACCACCTGAATATGCGAGAACGACTTTTTTATTCATATTTCATTCCTCCTGAATGTATGTTTATTCATTTATTATGAATTAATATACACGAATGATAACATGGGATAAAAATGTAATCAAGTGTATTATCATACATTTAAAAAGTTTAACTATTCAAAAAGAGAGCTACCTAATAGGCAACTCCATTGAAATACTATTTTTTCATGAAAAAATCTCGACCTACTCGTTCTATGATTCCTGGCGCCATCCCGTACACTTTACTCGAAATACCCATATACCATGGTAAATTCACTTCACGAACTGGACGATTAATAACACGCACGACCGCATTTGAAACTTCCTCCACGGACAATAAAAATTTTTTCAATGATGTTTTATATGTTCCCGTAGAATCAGCCAAATCTAGAAATGGAGAATCGATGGGGCCAGGATTAATCGTCGTTACATAAATGCCGTACGGTTGTACTTCCATTCGTGTGGCGTTCGCATAGCCTAGAAGCGCATGTTTAGTAGCTGCATAAACAGATGCTTTGGGCGTTGCGATTTTCCCTGCCTGAGACGCGATATAAATCAAATGTCCTGTTTTACGTTCTATCATACTAGATAAAATCCTACGCGTTAACTTCATGGGTGCCGTTACATTAACGCGCATCATCTGTTCAATTTGTTCATCGGTTGTATCGTGTGCTAATGCAAATGTGCCAACTCCTGCAGAAAACACAACAATATCAAGTGCAGGACATTGATTAATAACTTTTTCGAGTGAATCTGCTTTAAGTAAGTCTGCTTCTATTGCATGAATGCCCAGCGACTCGAGTTTTTGTAGAGCATCTTTCGATCGACCAGTTGCATAAACGATGTAACCAATTGAATGAAGATCTTTAGCAACTTGTAATCCTACACCACTTGTAGCTCCCGTTACCAGGACGTTTTTAGGCTTGTGCATAAGAAAATACACCATTTTGATCGCGTGATTCAATTGCGAGACCTTCCGCAAGTAGGTAATCCACTTGCCCAATCGTTTCTGAAAGTGTCAATCCGAGTTCTTTTTCATAGACACTTGGAAATAGTTTCTGAGTAATTTCAAAAATGGTCAGTGGTTGTTGTCCAATCATAGCATGTACTTTCATTGCTCGATCACGTTGTCTTTCTAAACGATGGACAACCAATTCATGAACATTATAGACTTCATTTCCATGACCACTATAAATTTTTTCAACCGGCATTGTTAACACTTTTCTAAGCGATTCGTTGTATTGAAGCATCGCCTGAGGTCGTCCAGCACTCGGATCTAATGGTGGTTCAATTAATGGGTTTGAGGAAATTTTCTCTAATATATGGTCTCCACCAATCATCTCTCTGTTTTCAGCATGCCAAAATGAAATATGGCTTTGGGCATGACCGAGTGTTTCTATGATACTCCAACCCGGATGTCCCGGAAGTAAGTCACCTTCTTCAAGCGTAGCGTCTAGCGGACGATTGCCGAGGTATGACACAGGACGTTTCATTTTCTCTACCCACGAGTGATATTTTTCAGGAACACCTTCTTCTATTAATCGCTCTAAATAAAATTCATCATGGTAGGCAAAAAAGGCAGGATCACGTGTTAACCATAAATCATTGTAGACATGCCCATGTACTTTGGCTTGTGGAAACGCATCAATCCAGCCTGCATGGTCAGGGTGATGATGTGTCAAAAAGACTTGTTCAATATCACTAAAAGAATAACCAGCTTCTTTTATTCCGCGTTCTAATGCTTCGTATGCTTCAGGTGTTTTAGGACCTGCATCAATTAATGATAAGGAATCTCCTTTTAATAAATAGGCATTTACGTCACCTACAGCAAATGGTGTAGGTATTATTAGTTTATGTATCATTTCGCATTCTCCTTAAAATGAATCACTATTCACTCCATTGTACAAGTTTTCTCTGTTCTCGTCACGTTTCCAAGTAATTTAGAGTATTGTAATAGAAGAAAATTGGTTAGTTGCAACCAAATCATGGTTCCCCCTAGTCTAAAAAAGGATTTATTTTTAGTTGACATTTCTTGGTCCGGAAGTCTATAATTTCACTAATTTAGAAAGTTCAAGCTTTGATAAAGACTAGTAATTGTGTTGAAGGAAAGAAGAGAGTGTGCCCACCGGCTGAAAGGCACACTTCCCACTCACATGATGAACCTACTTTGGAGCTGCCATGTAAACATGGCCGTGCCTTCACGATATGAAGGAACAAGTTGTGCTCACTAGCTGGGCAAAACAAGGTGGTACCGCGGAAACATGCGTTTTCGTCCTTTTATTAGGACGAGAGCGCATTTTTTTACGTTTTAGAATAGAAAAAGGAGGAGTATCAATGAAAACGATTGTATTTGTTGGAGCGGGTTCTATGGCACAAGCGATGATTCATGGCTGGATGAAAGAGGCAACAGTTGCCCCGGAAAACGTTTATGTCATGAACAAATCAGATCAAGAAAAATTGGCTTCTCTTAACGAAACATATGGAGTACAGCTTGTTTGTGAAAAAAAAGAAATCTTAAAAACAGCCGATTTGGTTATATTGGCGATGAAACCAAAAGATGTTCAAGCAGGCATGAACTCGATTGCTACATACTTACCAACAACAGCTGTTGTCTTGTCCATACTTGCGGG
>NZ_JBFUKT010000113.1:0-10532 GCF_056400705.1 Paenisporosarcina sp. P5_A11 | reverse complement strand
GGATGAAAATGGGTTTATGGACATGGCCATTATTAGGCGTAATAGTAATTATCTGTGCAGTTGGATTTTATGCGACTAGAAGAATCATGACATTTGAAAGAGAGAGACAACAAACAAACGATTCACCAATTCCAGTCGCAGTAAAAGAGCATCCTTATACACTCAATCCAATCTTTTGGGTCTTTGCGGCTGCACTTATTTTTATATCAATTGTTATAGGTTATTATTACGCAACTTCTTCATCTTATTAGGTGAAGAAGTTTTTTTTGGAAAGGTTTACTTCAGTGTTTTTATCCTGAATATGATATGATAAATGAGTAGTATGCTGTTCACTGGTAGAACAGAAAAGGAGTAGAAGTGTATGATTTCGGTTACAAGCAGAGGTTTTTTGGATATGCAAATCGAAGAATTCATCATCTCGTCAGAAAAAGTGGCTCATGTACAAATGGGAAACAGTGCAGAACATGCTTTACTAGTATTAACGAAAACAGGGTATTCATCCATTCCTGTATTAGATACTAAGTATCGCTTAAAAGGATTAATTAGTACTCGGATGATAACAGATGCCATTTTAGGATTAGAACACATTGAATATGAGCGATTGCCAGATTTGAAAGTAGATCAGTTGATGCAATCACCCGTACCATCTATCCATATTGACGAAAAGTTTAAAAAAGGGCTCGATTTATTAATTGATCATCCATTCCTATGTGTAGTAGATGATGAAGAGACATTTGTAGGCATATTAACTAGACGAGTCGTCTTAAAACAATTAAAGAAACATATCTATCAAAATAATTAGTATTATGCAAAAATGAGAGAAGATTTCCATTGGAGATCTTCTTTTTCATTTGGCTTTGTTAAATTATATTGTTGCTTATCGAACATTTGCGCTAGTCGTACATTCTTCATGAGCCAACAAGTATGAAAACCACATACTTGTGGGTCTCACGCTTTACGCTCTTGTGGCATGCTAGGCGTAAAATGTACTCTTTCGTTTATTTTTAATATCAACAGCATTCTTAAACTTTGCCAAAATAAAAAAAGCAGAAAGAGGCTGAAATAGCATCTTCGGCCGAACATCTACTTAAAGGAATCTTCTATTCTGTAGTTAACCAAACTTAATTTACTGTGTCCTTTCAAGTTACAAGGGAGCGAGGGATGCAAACCCGCCGCAGGATGATCTCAAAAAAAAGAGAGGTGGGCGAGTGACGCAGTCACAAGCCCATCCTCAGTGAATGGAATCAAGGTTTCGGTTTGTAGTTGTAGTGATAATTCTTAGATTGATTTTAATAAGATGTTTTGAAAATAAAGGCTAAGATAAACATACTGTTGTCTATCGTACATCTACGCTTGCCGCACGTTACGCATGAGCCAACAAGAATGAAAACCACATTGTTGTGGGTCTCATTCTTCACGCTCATGCGGCATGCTAGGCACAAATGCACTCTTTCATTTGTTCTTCAATATCAACAGTATTAGCTTTTCTTTTAATTAAAACTTTAATTCACAAATAAAAGATATACATATCTAAGTTTTGATTGGAGTGAAATGAGTGACAACTAATGAATTTCAAATTATTAAAATTTTAGCTGAAGAGCGCAACATGAGAAAAGCGGCGGAACGACTTTTTTTATCTCAACCAGCATTATCCCAACGTCTTCAAACGATTGAAAAAGAGTGGGGAGCCCAACTTTTCCTTCGTTCCCAAAAGGGTCTCACTGCAACTCCCGCTGGTGAAATTATCATCCAATTTGCTATTGATACCCTAGCAAAACAGGAAGAGATTTTTGAAATCCTACAATCTTTGACATCAAAAGTTCATGGGACCTTAAAAATTGCATGTGCTTCAATTGTTGGACAGAATTGGTTACCAATGGTGTTAAAAGATTTCGTTACAAAATACCCCGAAGCAAAAATTTCTCTTATTACAGGTTGGAGCTCAGAAATTGTCAAAGCCTTGTATGACGGGGAAGCTCATATTGGAATTGTCCGGGGTCATACGGAATGGAAAGGTACAAAAATCCATTTATTTCGTGATACCTTGTACTTGGTAGATCAAGAATTAAAAGAACTTGAGGATGTTTTGTCTACTGACCGACCATTTATTCAATTTAAAAGTGACTCCAACTATTATCAAGAAATACAAGCTTGGTGGCAACGTCATTTTGCTTCAAGTCCAAGACGTCAAATCACCGTTGATCAAATTGAAACGTGCAAGCAAATGGCCTTAAATGGAATCGGTTATGCTATTTTACCTTCTATTACGTTAAGTGGTTTAGAGAAGATTAATAAAATAGCTTTAACCAACCAAGCAGAAGAATTTGAATTGACGCGTGATACTTGGTTAATAGGGTATGAGTCAGCTTTTGAACTAAGGCAAGTGGAAGCTTTTGTCCAAGTTGTGAAAGAACATGCAGAAAAACTGCATGAATATACAAATTAAATAAGTGTATTGTGATACAATTTGTTGTACAATTAGTCCATATTTTGCAAGATTGAAAGGAGTTCATCAAAGATGAAACAAATGGATGCATATGAAATTATTTCTTATATTCAACATGCTAAAAAATCAACACCTGTAAAGGTTTATGTGAATGGTGAAAACTTAAAAGGACTTTCTTTTGGAGCTCAAACGAAAGTATTTGGCGAAGGAAATTCTCTAGTGTTATTTGGTGAATGGTCTGAAATTGAAACAGCTTTATCTACTCATAAAGATCAAATTACGGATGTAGTAGTTGAAAATGACCGTCGTAATTCGGCTATTCCATTAGTAGATTTAAAAGGTATCAACTCTCGAATAGAGCCAGGTGCGTTTATCCGTGACCAAGTGGAAATCGGTAACAATTGTATCATTATGATGGGTGCTGTAATTAATATTGGCGCTGTTATTGGTGATGGTTCAATGATTGACATGGGCGCAATTTTAGGTGGACGCGCAACAGTTGGTAAAAATTGTCATATTGGAGCGGGAGCTGTTTTAGCAGGTGTCATTGAGCCACCTTCAGCAATGCCGGTTATTGTTGAAGATGATGTTCTGATAGGCGCAAACGCAGTTGTTTTAGAAGGCGTGAAAATCGGAAAAGGTTCAGTCGTTGCAGCGGGTGCAATCGTTACAAAAGATGTCCCTCCTTATACAGTAGTAGCAGGTATGCCTGCGAAAGTTATTAAAGAAATTGATGATAAAACGAAATCAAAAACAGAAATCATGCAAGAACTTCGTCAATTGTAGGATTCGATGATGAAAACTCTTCAACAAATTCGGCGTGATTTACATCAAATTCCGGAAATTGGATTTCAAGAATTTAAAACACAAGCATATTTATTAGAGGAAATATCTGCTTTGAATCAACAGCGTTTAACAGTGGTGAAGTGGAAAACTGGAGTGCTAGTGCATGTAAACGGATTAAATCCAACTAAAACAATCGGTTGGAGATCGGATATTGATGGACTCCCTATAGATGAACAGACAACAATTGAGTTCGCTTCTGAACATGATGGTTTTATGCATGCATGTGGTCACGATATTCACATGACAGTAGCTCTTGGGTTGTTAAGACGAATAAATGAAGAGCCGATTACTGATTCCATGGTGTTTCTCTTCCAACCTGCTGAGGAAGGACCAGGAGGTGCTTTGCCAATGCGAGAATGGTTGAAAAAAGAGCACCCTGAGTTCCTACCTGATGCAATATTTGCTTTTCATATCGCGCCAGAGTATCCAGTGGGAACTGTTGCAACTCGTCCAGGTTTATTATTTGCGAATACCTCAGAGTTATTTATCGATCTCCTTGGAGTTKAGGGACATGCAGCTTTTCCACATCGTACAAAAGATATGTCGGTGGCAGCAGCTAGTCTGTTATTGCAACTTCMAACGATCGTTAGTCGTTCAATCAATCCTCTAGACTCAGCAGTCGTGACGATTGGTAAAATGACTTCTGGAACAGTTCAAAATATTATTTCAGGTCATGCACGATTAGAAGGAACGATTCGTACAATGGATGCACAAATCATGAAAAATGTAAAAAATAGAATCGAAGCATTATGTAAGGCAACTGAAATTGCATTTGAATGCGAAGTTAAAATAGACTATGGCTCGGGATACTATCAAGTTTTTAATACTCCAGAGATCACTTCAGATTTTTTGAAATTTGCGGAGCAAGATGCATTCACTACTTCAATAGAATGTGATGCAGCGATGACAGGAGAAGACTTTGGATTTTTCCTTGAGGAAATCCCAGGTATGTTATTCTGGGCTGGTGTCGATTCTCCATATGGACTACACAATGCCAAACTTAATCCTGATGAAAAAGTCATCGATTACATCGTACCATTTGTTGAATCTTATTTACGTTCACTCTAAAATCATGAAAACGTTTAGTTGAAAGAGTGAGTGTATTCAGGTACGCACCGAAGTCCTGATTAATATCGCACATCTAAGATTTAGAGAACAGCTCGTTCACGAAGCAATTAAAATGGGATTCCTTCCGCAAAAGAACGTCTATGTAACAACTTGACTAAAAGGACTTCCTAAAATAAATTGAAGTCCTTTTAGTTATGTATTTAAAAACGCAAATAATTGTACGTATTCAACTTGTCGAATATATGCTTGTTGTCCTTCATAAGAGGGGCTTTTTTTATACCTACTTTCTAAATTTAAGGGGGTGTAGTGGATGCTAGTGTTTAAAGGTGAAGCAAAGGTTGGAAATTATGTTACTTAATGAGTCACTTTTTAATTTTTGATAAATTTATTGATGATGCTTCAAAAGGATATATAAATGATCTATTAAATTTAGTTGAAATCCTTTATAAAGACCTATATTGGAAAGATAGATACTTTGCTTGAAAAAGGGTATTCTGGTGATTACAATCATCTAAGAGTAAAAAAATATAAACAACTTCTAATCAATTTGAGCAACAGAAAAGTGGAGGGTGAAAACGGTGTTTATCCAACAACCATTTGATGAGTTTTTAAGGTTTAATTACGAAAGAGTAAGTGATACGAGTTTGAAAGTTATTTTACCGATACAACCTCTATTTTTAAATAGTGCTGGGGTTGTTCATGGTGGAGTCATCTCTTCCCTGGCTGATGTTGCGATGTGTAACACATTTGAAGTGGATGAAAACAATAGACAAACGGTTGTAACAGTAGACCTTAAAATGACTTTTATCAAAGGAGCGAAAGGGGAATATTTAATAGCTCATGCAGATCAAGTAAAGAAAGGAAGAACACTTAGTCATGCAGACTGTTTAATCTATGATGAAAATAACAATTTAGTAGCAAAAGCTAACGGAATTTTTGCTAATTGTTAGTTCCAAACTTCACAAATGGTGGGATGAGTATTTAATTGTTTTTCTTCTAAAAAGAACAATTAGACTCAATCATTTTTTTCATTAGATCCGGCTCCTAATTATGGGATAAGATTATTGGTTGGATTCGGAGAGGTTCGGGACTGACGTTGATGTGGCATAAGGTTTCATACCGAAAAACTAAGCTAAGTCCAAATGAAAAAGACCCCGAATATCTAGTACATATACAAAATTTATATACGCTCGCTCTCAAATCATGATAACGTTTAGTTATCATGATTTTTTTGATTTATGCAACTTAATATATAGATAATTCGTACTAATTAATATAGAGATAAGGGGGAAGGAATTTGAAACAAAACACACGCTGGTTTTTCGCATTAATCATATTATTATTGTTTAGTTTTATCCCATTAACAGAAGCATCTGCAGCTCCACTACTAGATGTCAAAGCGACCGCTGGTTATCAAAATAAAATTAAATATGGTAAGGGTTTACCTCTTACAATTACTGTGGTGAATTCAGGGGATGAATTCTCAGGGGATTTAGTCATCGATTATTCCGAATCATATGGAGTAGGATCGGCAAAAGCTATTCCTCTTACCATTGGAAAAGGTGAAACGAAAACACTGAGTCTGGCATTACCCGGATTATCAGATGAAGCAATGAATAATAATTCAACCACTCAAATGTTCTATTTTTATGAAGGTGGTTGGGAAGAAGGGAAAGACATTCCTTATAAAGGCAACAAAAATGTCAAAACCCAATCTTATGGTCCTGAAACATTCTTTTTTCTAACATTAACTGAAAGTGCAGATCGATTACGTGCATTATCCTCGATGAAATTATCAGGTATGGGCGGCTCTCAAATTATCCATCTAGGACAAATAAAAGACTATCAATTTCCTACTGATAAAGCGGCATATGACATTGCTAATTTTTTAGTAATTGACGAGTATGTGTTGGCGGATTTAAACGAGAAACAACAACAAGCAATTCTTGACTGGGTTCAGACAGGTGGGGTAGTACTTGTAGGTGCATCAAATAATACAAGTGCGGAACTTGGATTATTGTCAGAGCAATTACCATTAACATTGTCTGATGTGAGGAAAACATTAAAGGCAGAAACTTTAACTGCTTTTGCAAACAAAGAATTTACAGAAGATGTCTCCTTTTTTGGGTCTAAAGTTAATGAAGGATCTCGTATTCTTATGAAATCTGATAAAGATGCAGCCGTAGCTATGAAATCTATAGGTTCTGGAGCAATTATCCAAACTGCTTTTTCTTTAGGTGACGAGCCGCTGTCAAAACAAGCTAACTATACATTTCTACTAACTGAAATAATGAAAAAAGTGAATGGTAGTTATGTAAATCAGATGAATCAGAATTACGGTGAAAATTTTAAAGAACAAATGACTTATGAAATTGGTCAAACTAATGAATTATTCCCGTCATTCCAAGTTTCAACTCCGTTAATGATTGGAATTGTCATCATCTATATTATTTTAGTCGGACCTTTATTGTATTTCTTATTAAAGAGAAAAGATAAGCGTGAACATGCTTGGTGGATCATTCCTACCATTTCAATTGTCGCTTCTGTCGCGATATTCGCATATGGAGCGAAAGATCGCCTTGCTCGACCTCAAATTCAACAAGTAAGTTTTTACAAAGTACAAGATGATGAAAGTCTTTCAGGGTATTATGTAGAATCTTTACTTTCTAATCGAAGTGGGAATTTCACATTTGAATCTGATGAAGGAACGTCTATGGTAGCATCTAAACGTATGGACTCATTCTCAGGGTCTAATGGAAGTGTTATGAACTTGTCCATTTTGCAGGAACAAGCAAATAGTGATCAACTAACAGTGAGAGATGTGGGATATTGGTCGGTTTCTTCTGTTCTAGGGGATTCTTTAATAAAAGATGCTGGAAAGTTTGTCATTGATTTGACAGTAGACGGCGGTATTGTTCGTGGGACTGTGAAGAATGATTTTCCATTTGCACTGAAAGATATCGCGATTTGGTCAGGTTCAAAAATGATTCAACTGGGTGATTTAAGTCCAAACGAATCACTTCAAGTAAATGAGCCAATCGGATCTGCACTTCTATTACCAATTAGTATACCTACAAGTTCACAGAACATGGGATATCAGACATCGATGAAAGCTAGTGATTTGCCGAAAGAACGAAAGAATAGTTTGTTACGAATGTCACAAATGATGGGTGAACAATCTACCGAACCCGCTATTGTTGCACATACAGAGGATGCAATCGTTCCAATAAAATTAACCGATTCTCGGGCAGAAATGTCTGCAATCAATGTCGTGTATCAATCGTTTACTCCTGAGACTATTTTTAGTGGAGAATTCACACTACCTGCAACGTCCTTAGAAATCGAAATTACTCCAGAAGATTCGTCTGGTTACTATGAACAAATGACCGAAAGTAAGTTTGAGTGGATGATGTCTAGCGGTATGTACTCATATGAACTGAAAATACCTGAAAATATCCCACTCGATAAAGTGAAATGGACAGAATTACAACTTGCTAATACAGATATGTCGTCAATTACAATCGAGATTTATAATGTTTCAACGAAAGCTTTTGAAGAAGTAAATAGCGGCAGATTCTCAATTAAAGAAAATGTGAATCAATACATTTCAACCGATGGTAAAGTTAAGTTTAAGGTGAACAAACAAGCTACAAATGGAGATGACTATACGCGTTTACCAGAATTGCGTTTAAAAGGGGAGGTCCAAAAATGATTGAAATAAAAGGGCTTACCAAAAAATATGGATCATTTTATGCATTGAATGATTTAAATTTAACATTAAGTGAAGGCACCGTTTTCGGATTTGTAGGAGCCAATGGAGCGGGGAAATCTACGACATTTTCAATTTTAGCAACACTATTACAACCGACAGCTGGAGATGCGTTTATTAATGGTAAAAGTGTGAAAACTGATTCTCATGAAGTGCGCAAACTTATCGGTTATATGCCAGACTTTTTTGGTGTATATGACCAGTTAAAGGCTGATGAATATCTAGACTTTTATGGTGCAAGTTATGGAATTGCAGAAGCAAAAAGAAAAGAACTCATCCCTCAACTTTTAGAATTAGTTAACTTATCACATAAACGATATGAGTATGTCGATTTGCTATCACGAGGTATGAAACAACGTTTGTGTTTAGCAAGGGCATTGATTCATGACCCTCAAGTATTGATTCTAGATGAACCAGCATCTGGACTGGATCCACGTGCGCGTGTAGAGATGCGAGATATCTTAAGACAATTAAAAGGCATGGGTAAAACCATCTTGATTTCATCACACATTTTACCTGAGCTAGCCGAAATGTGTGATGAAATTGGCGTTATTGATGGGGGAAGACTTATCGCCCACGGTTCAGTATCGGAAATTCAAGCTCAATTAAAAGGAGAACGACTAATAACGGTGAAAATAAAAGGATTGGCTGATCGGGCTGTACGTTTCTTTGAAGAAGATCCTTTTGTTAGCGGTATTGAAGAATTTCCTGACAAACATGTAATTACATTTAAATACAGAGGTACAGAAGATGATCAAATGCGTTTATTAAAGCATGCATTAGATGAGAATTTATTCATTTTGTCATTTGCAGAACAAGAAACGGATTTAGAGGATGTCTTTATGGAAATCACAAAAGGAGTGGAGACCTTATGAGAGTTAATGTAAATAATCCTGTACTCGTCAAAGAAGTTAAGCTCCGCTTCAGGTCGCTGAAAAGTTTTACAGRTATTCTTTTTTACTTAATAGCAATGAGCATTTTCGTATTCGGTTTTATTTTTTTAACCACTGCATTTACCGGAACGGGCTTTTTTAGACCGGAAGAAAGTTTCTTCCTATTTGGGTTACTCACATATATTCAATTAGGGCTAATCTTGTTTATTACTCCAGGATTAACAGCGGGCACCATTAGTACAGAAAGAGAAAAACAAACGTTAAATATTTTATTGACCACTTCTCAAAGTTCGATGCAAATAATATTGGGTAAATTGTCTTCATCCATTGCATTCTTGATGCTTATGTTAGTAGCTGGATTGCCAATTTATAGTTTAGTGTTTTTATTCGGCGGGATATCACCTGGGCAATTGGGCTTGATTTTCTTGTTCTTCTTGTTGACCGTGATTACCGTAGGAAGTATTGGTGTTATGTTCTCAACTATTACAAGGAAAACGAYTGTATCGATGATTGCTACTTATGGAACGATGATTTTCTTAGCAGGAGTTACTGCATTTTTCTTTATGATTGCTGTTCAAGTTAACATGATGGGTCAAGGAATTACGACAAATCCATTACCACTGGCTCATTTTTGGGCAAGTATCAATCCAGGAGTACTCATTTTTACATTATTAAATCCAACTACCGAGAATATAGTAAGCGAAGCAACGAAAATCGAGTTCCCAGTATGGGCTGGATACACTATTTTTTATCTATTGTTAGCTGTAACTGCTATTGCAATTTCAATCAAAAAATTACGTGTCAATATGAAACGCTCAAAATAAGGAGGCGAAAGACATGAATAACCGAGAGAGAATACTAAAGTTTGTCAATAAAGTTCATAGTCGATTGATTAGTGAACATCTATTTCGAGTTATGCAAACAGCACTTAGTTTTGGACTTATCCTTGGTGCAATTGTATACGTGACATCTCGGTTATTTGTCTTTCCTTATTTCCAATTATGGGCTCTAGGAACAGGGGCGTTAGGTTTTGTTATCCTTTTTGCTTGGGGAGTGAAGACCAAACCTTCGCATTCGTCTTCGCTCCTTCAGTTTGACCATTACTTTCCTGAAAACATATTGATAACTGCCCTACATGCCCGTGAAGATGAATCAGGATTATTAGCGTCACTTCGTGAGAAAACAGCACAGACAGTAAACACTTCTTTTGATTTATTTAAACTTCGAAAAAAACATTTATGGCGAGTTAAATCTCTAATTGGTATAGGTACTGCTATTGTTGTTCTACTTATATTAATGGCTTTTCCATCCACGACACAATTACTAGCAAAAGACATCGAAATGGAAAAAGAAGTAGTGGAGAAAATCAAAAAAGAAGTAGCAAAATATAGGTACTGCTATTGTTGTTCTACTTATATTAATGGCTTTTCCATCCACGACACAATTACTAGCAAAAGACATCGAAATGGAAAAAGAAGTAGTGGAGAAAATCAAAAAAGAAGTAGCAAAA
>NZ_JBFUKT010000112.1:0-10597 GCF_056400705.1 Paenisporosarcina sp. P5_A11 | reverse complement strand
CCTTTGGAATATCTTCATAATTAATGTATTCGCGATTTTCAGGCCCTAAAGTCATCATTAATTCGTCATTAACATCATAAATCTTAGATGGCAATGGATCTTTTAATGATTCTTCATCTAGCTCTGGTGCAGAACTTGCGTAATATGCAAACAATCCTCCACCGAATAATAATCCTGCTAAACCTATAATAATACAGGCAACCAAAATTCGTTTTAGCCATCCTGTTTTAGAAGTCTTTTTGGATTTCCTTTGTCTTTCAAGTTCTTTTCTTCGTTGTCCACGAGAATTCACTTTTTCACTCACGAATTTCTCCTCACTTTCACTGCTTTCCAGATTCCTCTGAAATCATATTTATAACACCTTTTAGATAGTCTATTGGTGGATATGCTCCTGGAACTATTTCATAGGCGTTTTGTTCAAAAATATCAAACGGGATTGATTTACGACCACCTTTGCACATTTCTTCCCAAGCATCTAGCAGGGGAGCGAATGGTAAGACGAAATATCGATTAATCAATGAAAACCGAACGATTAAAAAGGTCAATCCTTTTTGTTGTGCAACTAATCTCATATGATCAATTTGATGGGCATGAATGTTTTTTAATGGGAAAGAAGTTTTGTTTTTAGTTTCTTTCGCTTCAAAATCTACATGAATCCCTTGCCAAACCCCATTAAAATCAGTTGTCGATGCAGTTCTATAATAGGCTTCTTTTATAACTGCTGCACTTCGAGAGGGATATTCTACTTTGACTACTTGAATAGGTACCGGTTTTTTGTGGATGACGGCCGTACCTTGCTGCATGTAATAGTCATTCGTTTCATTAATCTCATCCTCTAACGTCTTTCCCCTATTACTGAATGAGTAATCCTTTTTTGAGCGATTTTCACTAGTATTTTTTCTAGGGGTGTATGTTTTGCCATTCGGATAATTTATCACCATGCTCGTCACCTCGAATATCAGTGTATCATAACCGTCCTCATACTAGACGTGAAAGTACTGTGAAGGTTTCATAGTACTATGTCGAATCACGATACGTTTTAGCTGAATGCTTCTAGTTTTGTCGTTGACAAAGGATTTCAGCTTGCGGTGCAGAACTTCACTACTATTGGAGGGATGAACGATGAAAAGGATTGAAGATTTGATTGAACAACTATCCTTACTCGAACATATTTTAGAAGCGCGTTTTATACAAGAAAGATCGACTCAAACACAAACTGTTATTGATAAAGGCCACCGGGTTGGAAAAGCACTTAAAGAGACAGAACAATCGATAGAATGGAATATCTGTTCCCGTAAAAGTGGTTAAAACCACTTTTTTTTGTTACAATTAATTGTTATAAAGGAGCTGAGACCATGACATTAATTGAGCAAACAAAATTGGTTTTAGAAGAAAGCAACAAATGTTTAAGTCGTCACCAAGAAATGCGTGACACGGACTCAACTCCAGATTTTTTTTCTCAAGTTAAACCTCATGCCGACCATTGGCACACTTTCTTAATGGAGTGGAGAGAACAGTCGAGAAAATGGCTAGATKATAACCGCCCTAAACATATGAGAATCCAACAAATTGACGCTGCGATTGAAGCATTCAATCAATATGTCGTTCAATCATTTTATAAAGACACTGGGAAAAAAAGATTTGCGCAGTCTATACAATCAACTTGTTACACGTTGCAAACATATATACATGCCCTAGAGCAAGAAGGTGGAAAGTTTGAGAAAGAAACAAACGATCAGTGACATTTTAATAGAATGGAAACAAGATCCTGTCATACGAGAACGGATTGTTCATTGGCACACAATTGATAAAAAAGCAGCTACTTTAGATGATTTTCCTGCCGATTTACATACGTCCATTCAACTAGCTTTAAAAGAACGTGGGATAAATCAATTATATAGTCATCAACGACAAGCTTATGATATGGCAAGAAGTGGTCATTCGTTTACAGCCATTACACCTACAGCATCCGGCAAATCGCTATGTTATCATCTGCCGGTTTTACAGTCAATAGTTGAAGATTCTTCATCACGTGCTCTTTACTTATTTCCAACGAAAGCACTTGCACAAGATCAAAAGTCTGATTTAAATTTATTGATTGAGCAAATGAATCAAGATATTTTAAGCTACACATATGATGGAGACACTTCGCCAGCTATTCGCACGAAAGTCCGAAAAGCAGGTCATATAGTGTTAACGAATCCAGACATGCTTCATTCAGGTATTTTACCTCACCATACGAAATGGGTTTCCTTATTTGAAAACTTAAAATACATCGTCGTAGATGAGCTTCATACATATAAAGGTGTTTTCGGAAGTCACGTTGCACATGTTTTACGTCGCTTGAAACGCATTTGTCATTATTATGGAAGCAATCCCGTATTTATATGCACATCGGCAACGATTGCAAACCCAAAAGAATTAGCAGAATCGCTGACAAATGAGTCACACCAACTTATTGACCAAAACGGCGCACCTTCAGGTAAAAAGAACTTTATATTTTATAATCCGCCAATTGTTCACCCTACATTTGGTGTCAGACGAAGTGCTATTTTAGAAGTGAGAGACTTATCTAAACGTCTATATAATGAAAGTATTCAAACAATTGTTTTTGCGAAAAGTAGAGTACGAGTTGAGATGCTTGTCACTTACTTAAAAGAGCTGACTAAAAAGAAAATTCATGATGAGTCGATTAGAGGCTATCGCGGTGGCTACTTACCATCTGAGCGAAGGCTTATTGAAAAAGGATTGCGTGATGGAACGATTCGAACAGTCGTTAGTACAAACGCTTTAGAATTAGGCGTAGATATTGGACAATTGCAAGCATGCATTATGACCGGATATCCTGGTAATATCGCCAGTGCATGGCAGCAAGCAGGGAGAGCAGGGCGAAGACAAGACGAAGCATTAATTATTTATGTAGCACAGTCTACAGCACTTGATCAGTATATTGTTAATAATCCTGCGTTTTTACTTGGACAGTCTCCAGAAGAAGCACGTATCTATCCGGATAATCTCATTATTTTAATGGACCACTTAAAATGCGCTTCTTTTGAATTGCCCTTTAAAACGACTGAACAATACGGAGAGTTTGAGATTCAAGAACTTCTAGCCTATTTAGAAGCTGAAGGCATATTAGTGAGAACTTCAGACAAATGGCACTGGATGAGTGATCGTTTTCCAGCACACGAAATCAGTTTACGCTCTGCATCTCAAGAAAATGTCATTATAATTGATCAAACTATACCAGCTGAAACCAAAGTTATCGGTGAAATGGATCGCTACAGTGCGATGACATTACTCCACGAAGAAGCCATTTATCTTCACCAAGGGATTCAATTCCAAGTCGAAAAATTGGACTGGGAAGAAAAGAAAGCATTTGTTAGAGAAGTAGATGTTGATTATTTTACTGACGCAAATTTAGCAGTTGAATTAAAAGTAATGAGTGAAGATCGAAAGAAAACATTTGAAAACGGTTCAGTATTTTACGGAGATGTCTCTATTTTAGCTATGGCTACAATTTTCAAGAAAATACGATTCGATACACATGACAATATTGGTTCTGGTCCGATTCAATTACCACCTGAAGAACTACATACGTCTTCTAGTTGGTTGAGCTTCGAACGCCCCCCTGGTTGGACGGATGCCATGTTAACGGATGCGATGACAGGTACAGCAACATCGATTGCGTCGTTTATTCCATTGTTTGTCCAGTGTGATCGTCGGGATATTCATGTGGTACCACAAGTGAAATCCATTCATGCTGAACTACCAACGTTCTTTGTGTATGATAGTTATCCAGGTGGGATTGGCATAAGTGAGCGTGTATTTGATGTGTGGCCAGAATTACTTGAATACGTGCAAAGCCATGTTACTAGTTGCCCATGTGACCAAGGGTGCCCTGCTTGTATTGGCCCACAAGAGTCTACAATTGGTTTGAAAGATGAAGTCGTAAAACTTCTAGCTTATTTGCAAATAGAAACAAAAGGTGAGTCTTATGTCATTTGAAAAAAATCTCTTACAAATGAAAAAGTTGATTAAGAAAAAACCAGCGACCAAACAATCGGTGGCTCCTTTTGTCACTCCTCAAAAACCATCCTATTCGAAAGCTTGGGAAGATGAAGGATTATCAATTGTTGAAAATAAGTTTGGGGTGGTTTTTGAGAAAAAAATCGTCTACGCTCCTGAACATGTTCACGGGGATTTCAAATTGAAAGAAATCTTTGAGGCTTTTACTTTGTGGAATTCGTTTAAAGGTGAACATCCCATTTCTACAGATGGCAAAAAAATCGTCTTTTTTGATACGGAAACAACTGGGTTAAAGGGAACAGGTACGTATATTTTTTTAATCGGACAACTAACTTGGAATGAAGATCATTTTGAAATGACACAGCATGTATTAGCAGACCCGAGCCATGAAGCAGCTTTATTATATGAATGTGGGTTGTGGAAACCAGGTCAAACAGTTATCACGTATAACGGAAAAAGCTTTGATTGGCCTCAATTACAAACAAGGTGGACATTAAATCGAGAACATTTACCAATACTAGCTGACCCCATTCATATCGATTTACTTCATGGCTCCAGAAGAGTTTGGCGCAATGAATTAGATCAATTCAAGCTTGTTCATCTCGAAGTAGAAAAGCTTGGATTTAAAAGAGTAGGAGATATTCCAGGTCATTTAGCACCTATTATCTATATGGATGCCGTCAAAAGTGGAGTACCTACCACTCTGTTAAAAGTGCTACATCATAATGAATGGGATATCTTATCGTTACTTACGTTGTTTATCCATAGCACCAAGTTGATTTTACAAGAGCAATATAACAATTCAAGTGTGTCCTCTACGAATATAGGAAAATGGTTTTCGGATTTAAAAGACTTTGATAAAGGCCAGAGCGTATTTGAACAGATTATTAAAGAATACAGTAAAACAGAAGCTGCCCAAGCATTTTACTTTTTAGGTTTCGAATACAAACGGCGAAAACAAATGATCCTTGCATATGAAGCGTTTGAGCAATCATTGATAAATTTATCAGATGTTTTTCAAATACAAGCTTATGAAGAACTCGCGAAAATAGCTGAGCATGTTAAAAAAGATTATCTTGCAGCGCAAGTCCATGTTGAAAAGGCAGTCTTACTTATACGAAACACAAAGCATCTGAAACCTCTTCAAAAGGAACGAAAGAATTGGGCATTTGATAAGCGCTTAAAACGTCTAGTAAATAAACAAACTATTTCCCGGGCAAGCGCACGTTTCGACAGAAAATGAATAGAGAAACGACCGTCAGCAGTCACTTTATGGTATAATAAACCACATGCATAACAATGGAAGGACGATGTAAATGAACACGAAATTAACTCCTGAAATCATTTTAGAAAAAGAATTCAAAACCGGTATGCGGGGATATAATCAAGATGAAGTAGATCAATTTTTAGATGATGTTATTCAAGATTACAACTCATTTATGCAGAAAATTGACACGTTACAATCTGAAAATAGACGTTTAATTGGTGAGCTAGAAGATGCTCCAAGACGTCAAGCTGCGCCTCCATCAACTGGTACGACTAACTTTGACATACTAAAAAGACTTTCAAATCTTGAGAAACATGTTTTTGGAAGTAAGTTGTACGAATAATTCAACATCTACTGGTGGATTGATTTTAGGGCAAAAGCCTTGTATAATGAAGAAACCAATTAGATAATCTAGGTAATCGCTGCAACGCTTGACGTTGTAGAGGAAAGTCCATGCTCGCACGGTTCTGAGATGACCGTAGTGTTCGTGCTTAGCGAAAAAATAAGCTAAGGCAGTGTTACAGCTGACGGCGGGAACAACACCTAAGTCTTCGGATATGGTCTAGGTTCTCTGAAAGTGCCACAGTGACGGAGCTGACTCGGAAACGTTTCAGGTGGAACGAGGTAAACCCCACGAGCGAGAAACCCAAATTATGGTAGGGGCACTCTCATGCAGGAATCAAACGAATTGAGAGACAGACTTTGTCTGTAGATAGATGATTACTACTCACTTGTACGAGGCTTATGCCGTTTGAGTACGTGATAACAAAACATGGCTTATTGGCTTTTCTAATGGGTATACTTTGACTAAACAAGCTCTCCACTAACTTCGGAGAGCTTTTATTAATAAATAAGCAAATTAATGAATGATTGTTAAAAGGAAGGATGAGATGATGACGACTCATCGATTAGTAGCAACATCGGCAATGGGATTAGAATCTATTGTGGCAGATGAAGTAAAAAAATTAGGTTATGAAACTCAAACAGAAAACGGTAAAATTTATTTTGAAGGTGATGAGCGAGCAATAGCACGTGCCAATATGTGGCTACGCGTTGCTGACCGCGTTAAAATTATTGCTGGAGACTTTAGAGCCACCACTTTCGATCAATTATTCGAACAAACGAAAGCGATTCCATGGGAAAAGTATTTATCTGTGGATGCCGCGTTCCCTGTACAAGGGAAATCTGTTAAATCAAAATTATTTAGTGTGCCGGATTGCCAAGCGATCGTTAAAAAAGCAATTGCTGAACGATTAAAATTAGCACATAAAAGAATTGGATTTTTAGACGAATCGGGTGCAACATTTAAGATTGAAGTGAGTATACTTAAAGACGTGGTAAAATTAAGCATTGATACAAGTGGTGTTGGTTTACATAAACGAGGTTACCGCGTTGATCAAGGGGAAGCCCCATTAAAAGAAACCCTCGCTGCTGCTCTAGTCTATGTTTCTAAGTGGAATCCAAATCGTCCATTTGTAGACCCATTCTGTGGGTCAGGAACTATTCCTATAGAAGCTGCAATGATTGGTCAAAACTTAGCTCCTGGGTATAACCGAAGCTTTATAAGTGAAGACTGGCCTTGGATGTCAAAAAAAATCTGGGAAGAAGTTCGCTTAGAAGCTGAAGAAGCAGCAAACTATGACCAGCATTTAGATATCACAGGTTCTGATTTAGATCCTCGAATGATTGAAGTTGCAAAAAATAATGCGATTGAAGCTGGCTTCGCTGATTTAATTCAGTTTAAACAGCGTCAATTAAAAGATTTTACAACAACTTCACTAGACGGTGTGATGATTGGAAATCCACCTTATGGGGAACGAATCGGGGAAAAAGAAGTCATTGAAGAAATGATTGATGACATGGGACGCATAATGGATAGTCATCCAACATGGTCGGTGTATATGTTGTCTTCAATGGCAGACTTCGAATCTTTATATGGACGTAAAGCAACAAAAAAACGTAAATTATTCAATGGATTTATTGAAACTAATTATTATCAATATTGGGGTAGAAAATTACCTCGTGAATAGTACTCGAAACGGATAGGTCAACCTATCCGTTTTCTTAACGTTTGAAGGGAGAACACTATGAAACAAACTTTACCATTTGCACTTTCTAAAGACCGCTCATTTTTTGAATCACTTGGTGATTGGATGGGTGACGTATTATATGATGAATTGCCTGAAAAAGGGTTTGAATGTCGCGATGAACAAATATACATGGCCTATCAAATTGAAAAATCGTTAAAAGAAAAAAGCGTACTTTTTGCAGAAGCTGGGGTAGGAACTGGGAAAACCATCGCTTATTTACTACCAGCTATTTCTTATGCACGTTATACGGGTAAGCCCGCTTTAATATCATGTGCAGATGAAACATTGATTGATCAGCTCGTGAAAAAAGAAGGAGATATTCAAAAGCTACAAGATACGCTTGGTTGGAATATTGATGTTCGCCTAGCAAAATCACGAGATCAATATTTGTGTTTAAAGAGACTTGAGCACGAACAAAAAACAAATGATGATGACTTCATTGAACAAATTGAAGACGGAATTCCTGATTTTGTGTATGGACATCAATCTTTGCAGGCTGTATTCCCTTACGGCGAGCGAAGTGCGTTCCCGGACGTGAGTGATGAAGATTGGCAAAAAGTGAATTATCATCCGATTCAACAGTGTGCAGTTTGTGATATTCGGAATCGTTGTGGTCAAACCATTCATCGCCAAAATTATCGTGAAGCAGGCGATTTAATTATCTGTTCACATGATTTTTTAATGGAGCATATTTGGACAAAAGAATCGCGTGTGCGTGAAGGGCAAATGCCTTTGTTACCTGAGGTTTCGATGATTGTCTTAGATGAAGGACATCTATTAGAATTTGCTGCTCAACGTGCATTAACGTATGAAGTACAAAGCCAAACGCTCGTGTCGTTAATTGATCGGGTTGCCCAAGACGGTGTTCGTGAAAGAACATTGCGCTTACTAGAAACATTACAAGACACGCATGATGACTTCTTTAAAGAGTTATTAGTACACGCACATGGAGATGGTGAACGTCTTCATATTACGAAAACTGATCTTGTATTGCAAATAGGTAAGGAACTTGTCAAATTAGTAGAACAAATTCTAGAAGAATTTGTATTCGAGTCTGAACTTTATACAATAGATGAATACGATCTTCGTATGGTTGAAGAGTATTTAGAACAATATGTATTTTCATTGCAATTATTTGTGCAAAACGGAGATGCAGTGGATTGGGTAGAAGAAAAAGATGGTCTTGAGACTCTGGTTATTATGCCGCGCCTAGTAACGGACATATTAAATGAAAAACTATTTACAAGTAAACTACCAGTTGTTTTCTCTTCTGCAACATTGTCGATTAATAAAGACTTTACGTATATCTCAGATGCACTCGGAATTGATAAATACCATTCATTCAGTGTAGCTTCACCCTTTGATTATGCTGAAGTGATGAAAATTTATGGGTATTCTTTAGAAAGCGCGACAAAAGCTCAAAAAGCGAGAGAACTTTTAGCACAATCAAAAGAACCAACTTTATTGTTGTTCAAGTCGAAACAGGACATGATAAGTTTCGAAAACTCCCTTACCGTTGAAGAACGACTAAGCATGGCATGTGAAGGGGAACGAGAATTATCTTCCATTGTTCGTGATTTCCAAGCAGGCGAAATCTCTACATTATGTTCTTACCATTTATGGGAAGGTCTCGATTTACCTGCTGAAGCATTAACACGTGTGATTATTTATGATTTACCATTCCCACCTCATGACCCATTGTTTGATGCAAAGCGTAAATTCTCAAACAATCCGTTTAACGAAGTTGATTTGCCTTTTATGTTACTACGACTTCAACAAGGGATTGGACGACTAATTCGTACATCAGCAGATCATGGATCAATTCATCTACTGCTATCGGATGAAGAAAAACAATTAAGTGACTCATTTACACATGTTCTTCCTGTAGAAGTGACGTGGAGTTAATAAATTTAAGACCATTCAAATGAATGGTCTTTTTATTTTCATTCATTTATTTATTATACTTTTCTGTCTTTATGCTAAAATGAATGAGATGTTTGAAAAGTATTGGGGGAAAATTCATGGAAACGACAGAGAGATTTTTAGATTATGTCAAAAAGATGGAAGCGTATTCAGAAGCGATTGGACTTATGTATTGGGATTTACGTACAGGAGCTCCGAAAAAAGGTGTCGATCAACGTTCACAAGTTATTGGTACTTTGTCATCTGAAGTATTTGGGATGCAAACTTCAGACGAGTTAGCTGCAATGCTAGATGAACTTAGCAGAAACTTAGATGGACTAGATTCAATTACACGGAAAACTGTTGAAAAAGTAAAAAAAGAATACGATATGAGCAAAAAGATTCCTGCAGAAGAATACAAAGCTTATGTTATTTTGACTTCAAAAGGAGAATCTGTTTGGGAAGAAGCTAAAGAAAAATCGGATTTCTCATTATTTTACCCTTATCTAAAAGAGATCATTGAAACGAACAAAAGATTTGTATCTTACTGGGGAGTTAAAGACAACAATCCTTATAACACACTTCTTGATGAATACGAACCAGGAATGACGACAGAAATTCTGGATGAAGTATTTGGTGAATTGAGAAAGAAAATTGTACCTTTAGCGAAAAAAATTGCTGAATCGCCACACCAACCGCAAACAGATTTCTTATTTAAACATTTTCCGAAGGACAAACAACAACAATTTAGCTTGGATATCTTAAAACAACTTGGTTATGATTTTGAAGCAGGTCGTTTAGATGAGACAGTCCATCCGTTTGCGACAGGTTTAAATCGTGGAGATGTTCGAATTACCACAAAATATGATGAAAACGATTTTCGTTCGGCGATTTTCGGCACGATTCATGAATGTGGTCATGCTTTATATGAACAAAATATTTCTGCAGATTTAGATGGTCTACCTCTATCAAGCGGTACATCGATGGGTATTCATGAATCACAGTCTTTATTCTATGAAAACTTCGTAGGTCGCAATGAGAATTTTTGGAAACATAATTATGAAACATTGCAAGGTTATGCACCTGAACAATTCGGAGCAGTTTCTGCAGAAGATTTCTTAGCGGCAATTAATGAGTCAAAGTCTTCACTTATTCGAATTGAAGCAGATGAATTAACGTATCCACTTCACATCATGATTCGTTATGAAATTGAAAAAGGTTTATTTAATGGAGATATGAAAGTAGAAGATCTTCCTCAAATTTGGAACGATAAATATGAAGAATACTTAGGTGTTCGACCATCAAACGA
>NZ_JBFUKT010000111.1:0-10620 GCF_056400705.1 Paenisporosarcina sp. P5_A11 | reverse complement strand
GAATGGAAGCTGCAGATGTATTACCAAACTGCTTGATTGTAGTTGACATTTTTTCTTCAGGCAATCCAAGTCGTATTCTAGAAGATTCCATAATGCGAATATTGGCTTGGTGAGGCACTAAGAAATCTACTTCATCTTTTGATAAACCAGCTTTAGCGATTACATTTTCCGCTGATTCGCCCATTTGACGCACAGCGAATTTAAACACCTCACGTCCATTCATTTCAAGGAAAGGTCCATTCTGCACTAAATGTTTTCCGCCAGAACCATCAGCTCCAAGTTCGAATGATAAAATACCGCGTCCTTCAGAAACTTGACCAACGACAACTGCTCCAGCTCCGTCTCCAAATAATACAGCCGTATTACGATCATCATAGTTCGTGATTTTTGATAGTTTTTCCACACCCACTACTAAAACATATGGGTATGTGCCTGACTCAACAAACTGTTTTGCTGTAATAACGCCATACATAAAACCTGCACATGCAGCTGAAATATCCATCGCAGCAGCATTTTTTGCTCCTAATTTATCTTGTATCATCGTGGATACACTTGGAAATGGTTGATCTGGTGTAACCGTCGCGACTAAAATTAAACCGATTTGATGTGCTTCTATGCCAGAGTCTCTTAAAGCGTCTTTTGCTGCTTCATACGCCATATCTGAGGTATTAACATCATCGTCCGCAATTCTTCGCTCTTCTATACCTGTACGTGTACGAATCCATTCATCTGTTGTATCCATTATTTTCTCTAAATCAAAGTTTGTAACCACTCGCTCTGGTACATATCTACCTAAACCGATAATCCCCACACTCATGAGACACCCTCATTTCTTTTATCATCTTATATTAGTACCTGGTAATAATAATAACGAATTTTTGTTGATATTTCAACACATCGTCATGAATTTGCCAAACTTCTACAGAGAATGCTAAAAGATTCTTTGTCTCAGTGGAAGCATATGATATGATGGTAAAAGTAAATAGTCTGTCTCGAGGTGAATCAATATGAAATTTATTATCACATTTATTTGGTCATTTCTACTTGTTACTACGCTTAACTATGTAGTAAGTTCAGTTTCAGCTGTACCATTTGATTTTCAATTAGGTGCAATTCTTTCGCTTGCCTTTGCAGTTCTTATTTTCGTAATTTCTGCAATTCTACCAGACGAGCCAGTGGTTCACGAAAACCACTAAAATTAAAAACGGCCTCTACTGAAGTTACTACTTCAGAGAGGCCGTTTTTTTAATTCACATATACTTCTACTTCACCATTCACAACGGTTACTTCAATCATACTCCCTGGGATTAATTCCCCACCCAGTAAAGCTTTTGCAACAGCGGTTTCGACATGTCGCTGGATAAAACGACGTAAAGGTCGCGCACCAAACGTTGCATCTGTTCCTTCAAGTACAACCCAATCAATTAATTGTGATGTGAAAGTTACGCTAATTTCTTGTTCTTTCAAACGGTTTGCCAATTGAGCTAAATACTTCTCTGTAATTGCAGTGAAGTGGGATTCATTTAACGAATGAAATAATACGATTTCATCCATTCTGTTTAATAATTCTGGTTTGAAATGTGAGCGAAGAGCTGACATTACTAATGATTCTGCTTGATCGCCACCTTCAAGTAAATATTGAGAACCAATATTTGATGTCAAAATTACCACAGTATTAGAGAAGTTGACCACACGTCCTTGACTATCAGTGATGCGTCCATCATCTAAAAGTTGAAGTAAAATATTTGCGACATCCGGGTGAGCTTTTTCAATTTCATCAAGTAAGACCACTGAATATGGATTGCGTCGAACCATTTCCGTTAGTTGGCCACCTTCTTCGTACCCAATGTATCCTGGAGGTGCTCCAATAAGTCGAGACACACTATGTTTTTCCATGTACTCAGACATGTCAATACGAATGAAATGATCTTCTGAATCAAACAAGTTGGCAGCTAATGCTTTCGCAAGTTCTGTTTTCCCGACTCCAGTTGGCCCAAGGAATAAGAAAGAACCAATCGGTTTTGATGGATCTTTAATACCTGCACGTGCTCTCCAAACTGCTTCCGTAACAAACTGGACTGCTTGATCTTGACCTACTACTCTTTCTTGTAATGTTTCTTTCAGACGAAGAAGTTTGTCACGCTCTCCTTCGACAAGTTTCGTAACAGGAATTCCAGTCCAACGAGACACAATCGAAGCAATTTCTTCTGATGTCACTTCTTCGCGAAGCAAGCGATTTTCTGAAGTCGCTTCAAGTTCCGCTTCAAGTTCTACAATTTCTTTTTCAAGTGTCGGAATCTTGCCATATCGCAATTCACCTGCTGTTTTATAGTCAGAACTGTTTTCAGCAATCTCTGCATCACGACGATATGTGTCTAAGATCTCGCGCTTTTTTTGAATTTGGTGAAGAGACTCTTTTTCTGTCGTCCATTGGTTACGCATCGATTCTGTAGAAGATTTCAAAGCATCAAGCTCATTACGCAAGTTAGCTAAACGTTGTTGACTTGCTTGATCTTTTTCTTTCATTAATGCTTGTTCTTCGATTTCAAGTTGCATCATCCGACGAGTCACTTCGTCAAGTTCTTGTGGCATTGAATCGATTTCAGTTCGAATCATCGCACAAGCTTCATCGACTAAATCAATTGCCTTATCTGGTAAAAACCGTTCTGTTAAATAACGATCCGATAACTGTGCGGCTGCGACGATTGCACGGTCATGAATTCGAACCGCATGATGTAATTCAAAACGTTCTTTTAATCCGCGCAATATGGATACGGTATCTTCAACTGAAGGTTCCCGAACTAATACTTGTTGAAAGCGACGTTCTAATGCTTTGTCTTTTTCGATATATAGACGGTACTCATCAAGCGTGGTTGCACCTATACAATGCAATTCACCTCTTGCTAACATAGGTTTTAACATATTCCCTGCGTCCATAGCCCCTTCTGTTTTGCCAGCACCGACAATGGTATGAATTTCATCAATGAAAAGAATAATACGCCCTTCACTGTCTTTCACTTCTTTTAATACCGCTTGTAATCGTTCTTCAAATTCTCCACGATACTTTGCCCCAGCAATGAGTGAACTCATGTCTAATTCATAAATATCACGCTCTATTAAGCCTTCTGGTACGTCTTTACGCACGATTCGCTGTGCTAATCCTTCAACAATCGCAGTTTTACCTACACCTGGCTCTCCAATAAGAACCGGATTGTTTTTTGTTTTTCTTGAAAGAATTCGAATAACATGACGTATTTCTTGATCACGACCGATAACAGGGTCCATCTTTCCACTTCTAGCTAATTCCACTAAATTACGACCGTATAATTCTAATGGTTTTTTTTGTTCTTGTTGTTGCTGCATATTCACACACTCCTTAGTTTGACCTTTTCTGACCTTTGAGTTAATTATACGATTTCACAATTAAATCTGTAAAGAATATTGAACTCGCTTGTTGGAATTCTGCTGCACCTTGGTTTTTATTGGTTTCACTCATTTGTTCCAAAAAAAAACTCCACTCACTGATAATTCACAGTAAGTGGAGCATTATTAGTTTATTATCTAACACCTAGTGCCATTTTTGCGTACCGAGACATATTGTCTTTTGACCAACCTGGTGTCCATACGATCTTGACATCGACTTCTTTTACTTCTGGTAATTCATATAAAGAAGTTTTAACCATATCGACAATCATAGGTCCCATTGGGCAACCAAGTGATGTTAATGTCATAGTGACAACTGCAAAACCGTCTTCTGTCAACTCGACATCGTAGACAAGGCCAAGGTTTACTATATCAATACCTAGTTCAGGGTCAATCACGTTTTCTAGTGCACCCATCATGCTATCGCGCATATCTTGCTCCATGTTCATACCCCTTTCAACTTTCGTATAAGTCCATCATAACAAATGCTTCTTATTCAGACAAATAGTGTGCAATGAAATCCGTGGATGCGAGCATCCCTTTTCTAGAAACAGCATGGCTTGCCGTTTTATCGGTCATAAATTGAAAACGTTGCGGATCATGTACGTACGATTTCTTTAACGCATTGAAAAAGTTGAAAGTCGGCTCGTACGGAACCACATTATCTTGCATCCCATGCCAGAAAAATATAGGACGACCATTTAATTTATTTGGGTTCAGTGTAATGTCGAATTTACGTAACGTTTCAAACATTTGCTTACGTTCAACATCTGTTATAGGCAATTTAAAGCCACGAGATTCAAACTGAGACATTTGCGCTTTGGCTAATTGCACATATCCAGGAGAACCCATCATTACAGCCGCAGTATCGATCCAAGGGTACACGTTTAAACAACCTAACGTAATAATGCCGCCCATGGAAGTTCCAGCAAGCCCAATCTTAGTATCACCTGAAATTATATTTCTATTAATGAGCTCATTTCTCAATATATTGATTTCTTCGATGGAAGTTAATATCGTTTCCCAAAATCGTAATGATAATTGGACTTCATCGAGAGGTTCCTGTCTTTCGCCATGTAGATGGGCGTCTGGTAGTAAAACCCTGAAGCCTTTTTCTGCTAATTGGTAGGCGTAGTGTAAATTATGCTCTTTTGCACTCGTGAAGCCATGTAGAAAAATCACAACAGGTACTTGTATATCTTTTTCTGATTCTTTATATACATGTAATAGTGGAATATGTCCCCACCGTTCATTTTCAACCTTCATACTTCCACTTCCTTTGCATCGTGTACTTATTATCCTAGCAAAACAAAAGGCAAATTTCAAAATTGAAGTTACCTTTTTTTGACTAATAGCGGGTTGTGACGATACACTTTACTAAAGTAGGAAGGGAGTCCACATTTATGCAACCTCATTTAATCGTTTTAGATTTAGATGGAACCTTATTAACAGATGAAAAAGTCATTTCAGAAAAGACTTTACATACACTTTTTAAGGCTAGAGAACACGGTCATGAAATCATGATTGCTACTGGACGTCCATACCGTGCAAGTGAAGTTTATTACCATCAATTAAAAATGCAAACGCCAATCGTGAATTTTAATGGTGCTTTTGTTCATCATCCAACAGATCCCACTTGGAAGCCAATTCATGAGCCCATTAATCTTGGAGTCGTAAATGAAGTGATCGATGCCATTCACGACTATAAATTTTATAACATTATTGCAGAAGTGATGGATGATGTTTATCTGCATTATCACGATGAAAAATTACTTGATATTTTCAGCTTTGGAAAACCACATGTCACAACCGGAGACATCCGCAATTATTTAAAAACCGATCCGACTAGTTTACTAATTCATGCAAATGAACATGATGTACCTTCAATTCGTCAGCATCTTCACGATGTACATGCTGAAGTCATCGATCATAGACGATGGGGCGCACCTTGGCATGTTATTGAAATTGTACGAAGTGGTCTTAATAAAGCCGTTGGACTCGCTCACGTTTCAAAACACTTAAACATTCCACAACAAAATATTATTGCCTTTGGCGATGAAGATAATGATTTGGAAATGATTGAATATGCTGGCACTGGTGTCGCAATGGGAAATGCCATTTCACCACTGAAAAACATTGCCAATGAAGTAACTGCCTCAAATAATGAAGATGGTATTGCAGAATTCTTACAAGAGCGATTAAACTTATAGAAATAGAAATTTCCGGGGGGGAAAAAGATGAGAATATTTGCCGACAGTGCCTGTGATTTACCGAAATCTTATTTTGAAAAAAATCCGGTAACATTGATTCCATTACGGGTTCATATTGGTGAAACAGAATACTTGGATGTAATGACGATTGATTCTACACAAGTATATGAACAAATTCGACAAGGACAACAACCAAAAACTTCTCAAGCATCACCGGAACAATTCTTGAAGCTTTTTGAAGAAATGGCACAGTCCGGAGAAGAAGGTCTTTATATCGCTTTCTCTTCTGAACTTTCTGGAACTCATAATACGGCGGTCATGATTCGAGATCAAGTGAAAGAAGAGTTTCCAAATTTAAAGTTAACCATTATTGATTCAAAATGTGCCTCACTTGGGTATGGATTACTTGTAAAAGAAGCAGTTCGTTTACAACAACTTGGTGAACCTATAGAGAGAATCGTGGAAATTATTTCTTTTAAAGCTACACATATGGAACATTTATTTACAGTTGAAGATTTAGATTACATGGCTCGTGGTGGACGAGTCACGAAAACAATTGCGATTATCGGGGGATTGTTAAATATTAAGCCCCTACTTCACGTGGAAAACGGCAAGCTTGTGCCAATTGAAAAGTTAAGAGGACGTAAAAAGGTCTTAAAACGTATTCTTGAAATCATGGAAGAACGAGGCGAAAGGCTTCATGAACAAACCATCGCTATCAGTCATGGGGATGATGAAGCATTTGCACTTGAAATGAAAGCTATGATTGAAGACACATTCCATCCAAAACAAATTGAAATTCATATAATCGGATCCGTAATTGGTGCCCATGTTGGACCTGGAACATTAGGTGTGTATTTTTCAAATCAATTACCGTCATAGGAAACGGAGCGTATATACATGAAAAAAATCGTTATCGTTGGCGCTGTTGCTGGAGGCGCTACTGTCGCTTCCCAAATTCGTTATTATGATAAAGAAGCAAAAATCGTCATGTATGAACAAGATGAAACCATGTCTTATGGAGCTTGCGGAATGCCTTATTTTATCGGTGGCGAGATTACAGATGAAAGTTCACTAATTGCAGCAACGCCTGAAAAATTTAAAAAAGAAAAAAATATTGATGTTCGTTTAAAACATCGAGTAATAAGCATCAATCGAAATCAAAAAACGGTTGAAGTGTTAAATTTAGAAACACAACAGACTTTTGAAGAATCATATGATGTCCTTATATTATCACCTGGAGGAAAGCCAATAATTCCAAAAACACCGGGCCTAGATAGCACCACAATGTTCACATTACGAAACTTCAGCGATATGAAGAAAATTAATCATTATATCAAAACGGAACAACCCAAAAGCTGTGTCATCGTTGGAGCAGGATTTATTGGTTTAGAGATGGCAGAAAATCTTGCCAATCTCGGCATAAAGGTATCCATAGTAGAAAAATCTCCACAGGTGATGAACATTATGGATCCCGATAGCTCTGCTCTAGTGGAAAAGGAATTACTCGAACATGGTGTGAAGCTTTTTAAAGGGAATTTCATTACCAAAGCTGATGGTCAAAACCTCGACCTCGATTTAGGAGAAAAACTACAAGCTGATTTTATTTTAATGAGTGTCGGTGTCTCTCCAAGTACCGAACTAGCAGAAAAAGCACAGTTAACAATTGGTGAAACTCGTGGAATTGTCACAAACCTATATTTACAAACAAATGATCCGTCTATCTATGTAATTGGTGATGCTGCAGAAAACATCGATTTTATTACAGGCGATGCTAAACGCGTTCCTTTGGCATGGCCAGCTCACCGTCAAGCCTACATTGTGGCTCGTCATATTACAGGCGACAATATTCCTTTTAAAGGATTACTTGGTACATCCATTTGTAAAGTGTTTACTCAATCAGTCGCAATAACAGGATTAAATGAAGCAACGTTAATTGAACGTCATATGAAATATGAAAGTGTTGTCCAAACAGCACATTCGAATGCCGGGTATTATCCAGATCATGCGAAAATATTCATGAAAATTCATTATGATTCTCCAACTCGTAAAGTATTAGGAGCACAAGTAGTTGGCGGTAAAGGCGTTGACAAACGGATTGACGTCCTTGCAACTGCAATCTATGCAGGTCTTACAATGGATGACCTACAAGCACTAGAATTAGCTTATGCTCCACCATACTCATCACCAAAAGATCCAGTGAACATGGCGGGATACCGAGCAAAATAAAATCGCTTGGGACTTTAACAGTCTCAAGCGATTTTTTTATTCTATAGTTGTGGTGTGGTCTAAGCACGGATTTGTGTCGACTATGAGCGGTTCTTTGTCGACTACGCGCGAATCACTTCAAAATATCCATTAATTACCATATTAAGCGATTCTTTATTTCAAACTTTCGTCACGTTTCTTTTGTCTTCCTTTTTTCCAAACAAGATAGATAAAGACTAGAAACAGAACGTACACAAGAACTAGTGCTGCCATATAGGGTTTATTGAATCCTTTTTTATCTTTGACCAAATAAAACTCGGCAATTTCACGACTCAACACAAGTTTGTAAGTTCCATCATCTTTTTGTCTCAAAATATCGCTTTCAAATAAGCCTGTAAGCTCTTTGTTATCACCAATGACTTCTCTTGGTAAGTCGAAGCTTTGAGTACCCCCTGTATTGTTTATAKCCACAATCCAAGATTCCTTTTCATTCGATCGTTTATAAATCATTAATCCCGCTTCATTATGCAACATTTCAATTGACCCAGTACGAAGAGCCGATGAACCATTTCGGAGTTTCTGGACATCCCCAATAAATTCAACTAATTCTTCATCTGTATTAAAATCCAATAGCGGGTGTGATTCCGGTGGTTTTTCACCATTTACTGCAATCTCAGAACCATACGTCATTAATGGCACACCAGGAATAGATAGTATTGTTGCCATTGCCATTTTAAATCGAGTGGGTGGGAACATATTTGAATCTGCTGCATCCGCTGTAAATCGGCGAGAATTAAGTGAATCAATTTGTTGTATTACTGGTTTGTCTTTTGATGGCACTGCTATTTCTATTTCATTATCGACAGTTTTAAATGCATGACGATACTGTTCTTCTTGTTCAGTTGAAACTTTAGCGTCAAATTGTGCTTCACTTGGTTCATTGCTTAAGACATAAAAGTCTTCATTTTCTTCTTTAAGCGCATCAATTATGGTATTTAAAAAATCTGTATCAACATCTTCAATAGCCGTCAGTCGAAGGCCATCTACTTTATATTGTTTCACAAATGATAAAACAGATTTAAGAATAGCTTGTTGAGCGTCTTCATTCGAGAAATCAAATGAAATGGTACCATCAGTATTTTCTATAATCCAAGGATCATTGTCCTCATTAGATGTAAAGACATGTTTTGAACTTACATTTTGTATTGGGAAATCAACAATAACACTCATATTTTTTTGATGAACTTTGTCGATTAACGTATTTAATTCTTTAGATGTACCAAAATGTCGCTCTAACTTCTCATAATCCAATACACGTTTTCCGTCATAGGTTTCAGTTGAAAAGACTGGTCCTAGAGAAATCATGGTAAAACCTAGCTTTTCAATATGATCCAGTTTTTCGACCACTCCCATGAAATCTCCGCCTGCAAATGCTCCAGGTGTTTGTGTATCAACTTCAAAATCATTTTCAATCGTTTTATTAAAGTATCGATCGACTAACAAATCATATATGCTTTCATCTTCTATCGTTTCTTTTGCTGCTGCTTGTGTGGTTAACGGTGACACCATACTAACAATTAGAGTCAAAATAATCGTCATCAGCATCCATTTTTCTGTCTTCACGGGAGGTCCTCCTCTACGAATCTTCATTCGTAATTTTACCAAACACTTCTGAGCCTCGCCATGATTAACGAAGAATTCATTTTGATTTACGTCAATACTGTGAAATTATCCACTTTGTTGAGAAACTTTCACCCTAATTCCAACTTGGGAACCGATTTTTCCAACTTGGACGACAAAATTTCCAACTTGGCAGTCCATTCTTCCAACTGAGCAATCGCTCACTTTCAAATCAATTAAAAAACCACCTTACTCCAACCATAAGGAGTAAAGTGGTTCAAAAAAGTACTAAGCTAAAAAGTTAATGCCCATTGGTAATTTGAATCCTAAGAACATCGTGATGAATAAGAAGATAAATAATAGAACCCAGAACATTGTTGTCGGTTTTTGTTTTTTCATACGAACTAAAATCATTTCCATCATTCCGATAATTAGAACGCCACCGATTAATTTAAATCCGTATAACATGCCCATATCGAAATCCATACCTTTAATAAATAGCGATATACCAGTTAATAGAATTAACACGTAAAATAAGCGTAATATCATATGTGTTATTTTTTGGCCTTTACTGCCGTTTTTCATTGCAACTGCGACAAAGAATAAAATAATTCCGATTACCCAAGTCGTAATGTGTAAATCCGTGTTAGCTAAAAAATCCAAAATCGTCACCTCATCTAATTTGTTGTTCTATTCTAGAATATCATATCTACGGTTCTAATAAACTTTTTTAGGCTACCGCTTGTCGATATTTCCCGGGCAATTATCTTTATTCGAATCGATTGACCAATGTCCCTATACCTTCAACCGCTACTTTCACGGTATCTCCAGTTGCTAAAAACTTTGGTGGATTAAAGCCTTTACCCACTCCTGAAGGGGTACCAGTTAATATCACATCACCTGGTTCAAGTGTCACAAGTGATGAGATTTCAGCAATTAAATCTTCTATAGTGAAAATCATATCTTTTGTGTGTCCATTTTGACGCACTTCACCATTTACTTTCGTAACAATCGATAAACTTTGTGGCTCAGGCACTTCATCTTTCGTTACCAAATATGGACCCATCGGACATGATCCTTTCAAACTTTTACCTAAGAAAAATTGTTGGTGTTTAGATTGTAAATCCCGCGCCGTTAAATCGTTCGCAATGGTATACCC